>CAILUH010000036.1 GCA_903837335.1 uncultured beta proteobacterium
ATTTGCCTTCACATAAATGCGATACTGTTTGGCCAGCAAGGCGGCCTCATCTTTGCTGCTAAATAGGCCCGAAAAGAAACCTTTGGATGCAGAATCGCCAGTGTCTTTGGTATTCACGTAACGCACAAAGTAAACCCCTTTTGAGCGATCACGATCAATTACCGTAAAGTTGGATCGATCAAGCGCTAGGCCTACATCGCGCCAAGCCCGATCAAAACTGGAAGGTAACTCAATTACGGCGGCTCCACTGCTGTCTTGCACTAATTTCGCTTTGGTAGCTTTTGCGGTAGGTAAGTTTGCTGCCACCAATTGTGCTTTAGCTTGCTCTTGAGTACTGCCAAGACGCTCCATGAGCCTTACTAAAAAAGCGGCGTCTAAATCGGGATCGTTGGGTCGCGGTACCCACTTCGTTGAAATAACACCGCCACTGTTATCGCGCACAGGCTCTTCGGAAGCGCCCTTATGGGTGATAAATATTTCGGTCTGATCCGATTTTAAAGCCTCTAAACGCGTTTTATATTTATCGCGCTCACCCGTATCAAAAACACTCGAGAGTACGCCACCTAATAAGCTACGTAAATAATCTTGCGGAATTTTGGCGCGATTCTCAACCCAATCCGTTTCCATAATGCCAGTGGTAGGCGAATCGACTAACAATAAAAAACCATTTTCCTGCCAAAAATCTTTTACTTGTGGATAAAGCTCCGCAGCTGGTTTATCAATGACGAGCCAGCGCTTATCGCCATCACGCACCATGCGCATACCAGGAATACCTGTTAAAGGTGTTTTACGTACCTCGCCACCCTTTTTCAAAATCGCATTGTAATCAGACATCGTGGCACTGCCATCTTGCACCAAATAACGTCGATCGGCTTGCGAAGTTACTAAATCAGGTGGATAGGCTAAATTTGGGCCGCGCTGAGTTCCACCCGATTTGTAATCCACTTTATCTGAACTGACTGTAGATGTAGTGCAGGCCGTTAAGCCTAGCGTTAAGCTAAGACAAACTAGCGCCAATCGAGCGAAAAAAATACGCTGGATGGGCTTAAACAGCGACCGACAAACCTGAATGTCAAAAATCATAAAAGGCCAAGCTGATTTAGGGTGGTTACCAAGGGCTCTCGTAAAGCGGGGCTTAATGGGGTTAAAGGCAAGCGGATGCCTGGCGTAATTTTACCCATAGCGTGTAAAGCCCATTTCACAGGAATAGGATTTGCCTCAATAAACATGGCTTTATGCAGGGCAAATAAGCGAAACTGCAAATCGCGTGTGCGCGCTAACTCGCCATTCATGGCTGCTAAACATAATTCATGCATTAAACGTGGGGCTACATTTGCAGTAACTGAAATATTGCCTTGGCCCCCCATTAGCATCAACATAAAAGCAGTCAGGTCATCGCCTGAATAAACTGCAAAATTGCCTAACCCGGCCTGCTTTAAATCAGCCAACAACAAACAACCCCGCTCTAAATTACCCGTGGCATCTTTAATGCCGACAATGCCTGGCACGGAAGCCAAACGTAAAATTGTGTCATTAGCTAAGTCAGCTACCGTTCTTCCGGGAACGTTGTAGAGAATCATTGGCAAATCAACCCGCTCAGCAATGGTTTTGAAATGCGCAAACATCCCTTCTTGAGTAGGCTTGTTGTAATACGGCACTACTTGTAAGCTAGCATCAGCGCCGACTTTTTTCGCAAACTCAGTTAGCTCAATTGCTTCAATCGTTGAATTGCCGCCAGTACCAGCAATCACTGGAATACGCCCGGCAATTTGCTCAACTGCAACCCGAATTAATTCACAGTGCTCTTCAACCGAAACAGTCGGCGATTCGCCGCTAGTGCCAACAATGACGATTGCCGAGGTTCCTTCGGCAACATGCCAGTCTAATAAATTACGTAAAGCGGGGAAATCTAAAGCGCCATCTGCCAACATGGGGGTCACAATCGCCACCATACTGCCTTGAATCGGCTTATCTAGCAATGTAGTGCGGGAGGAATTAGGCGTATTCATCCATCAAATTGTAACGGATAGGCCCTTTAGACTGGTTTTTGGGCACATAGCCGCTGCACCATTGCTGGCTTGGGCTGATCCGTATAAAGATCTTCGTACGCCACTACCCGCAAGCCTGTTCGCTCAGCTAAAAGTAACAATTCTGCTGGGTCTAACAAAAATGCGGGGCTCGCTGGTTTACCAAACGCGGCATTACCTTGGGCAAACGTTTCATAAATTAAAAAACCTTGCTGAGTAAGCAGACTGGGCAATGCATCTAAGTAGGGTCGGTAGAGATAGTTTGTTACGACAATGCCATCCCAATAGCCAAAATCAGCGCTCGATAAAGGCCAAATGGTGCCTTCTAAATCCATCTCTAGAAATTGGACAGAACCACGCAGCGCATGATCCGCATTTTCCCGCGCTAAGACTAAAGCTTCTACATTACTATCAACCCCGAGAACCTCAAAGCCTAAATGAGCCAAAAAAATACTGTGTCGACCATTGCCACAAGCTAAGTCGAGCACTCTGCCGCCCGGCTTGATGAGCCTAGCAAATCGCTGCACCCAGTTAGTAGGTTCAAGCACCGCTAGTCATACGCTAGTCCCATCGCCTCGCGCACTTCGCGCATGGTTTCTTGGGCAACTTTACGCGCCTTATCGCAGCCATCAGCAATAATCGAGCGCAGTAAACTGGGGTCATCTAAATACATTTGCGCCCGCTCAAACATCGGCTGCTGTTCACGCAAAATGGCATCAATGACGGGTTGCTTGCATTCCAAACAACCAATGCCAGCTGAAATGCAGCCTTTTTTAGCCCAATCTTGTGTCACCGAATCGGAATAAACT
This sequence comes from uncultured beta proteobacterium, assembly GCA_903837335.1. GTDB lineage: Bacteria > Pseudomonadota > Gammaproteobacteria > Burkholderiales > Burkholderiaceae > Polynucleobacter. The sequence continues at coordinate 2,837 of CAILUH010000036.1, forward strand.
AAATGGAATTGCCATAAAGGGCAATGTTCAGGATTACCAGGGTCGGTTCGTCGCACCCGCGCAGGATCTGTAGGCATGGTCCGTACTAAGCGAATAATTTCTGCGGGCTGCTCGCGTATGCCAATCGTATTATTGTAGGATTTCGACATTTTTTGTCCATCGAGTCCAGGCATCCGCGAAGCTTTGGTTAAGAGG
>CAILUH010000037.1 GCA_903837335.1 uncultured beta proteobacterium
GACCAAAAGGAGGTGGCACTAATGACTACCATGAGTATGAGCACGATAGTAAAACCGATGATCAGTTTGGTGCGGAGGGCTAGTTTTTCAAAGTTCTTCAGCATGATGAACAATCCAAATAATTAAAAAGAGTAAAAGAGATCAAGAAAGCGGGCTAAATTAAGGGGGTAAAAAGTAAAAAGGTCATCAATTTGCCAATTAAGTGACTTTTCATAATATAGTAGTTTAAGGGCAAAATAATCTGGTTTTCCCCAGTATTACCCTAGACGGCGCCCTGACTTGGGGCGCAAGCACCCAGAAACTTCTTGCGCCGCAACACTACTGCTTAATTACCCAAATTTTTACGAATCTTGGCTACCATCTCAGGGGTGGCGTTGGCAGGGGCAGTATTACCCCAACTAGTACGCCCATAATTCGCGATTTCGGCAATTTCTTGATCGTTTAGGCGGGCTTTAAACGCAGGCATCGCAATGTAATTAGCTCGGGGATGTATGCCGCTAAGCACAACCTTAATAATATTTGCAGGGTCTGGAGCATTCACCACAGGATTGCCGGCAAGCGGTGGAATAACCCCGGAAACCCCAGCCCCTTTCGAGAGATGACAACCACTGCAGTTATCGATATAGAGTTTGGCGCCGATAATTTTGCTTGGGTCTGGTCCAGCCCTACCGGTGTACAAAGAGGAGTTGGGTGGCAAGGATTTTAGGTACTCGGCCATGGCATTTAAATCAGCGTCGGTCATGAATTGCATGCTGTTATGCACGACTTCTCCCATGGGGCCTAACACTGCTGTCTTGCCTTTGTAAGAGCCGGTTTTTAAGTATTTAGCAATATCTTCAGCCGTCCAAGCGCCCAGGCCGGTAGTGATATTGGAGGTTAGGTTGAGGGCAAACCAGCCATCAATTACTGCGCCGGTATACGCTTTTTTCTTCTCGATACCGCCGGCGATATCTCGTGGCGAATGACAATCGCTACAGTGGCCAAAGCCTTCAACGAGATAGGCACCACGATTCCATGAGGCAGATTTACTAGGATTGGGTTGATACGTGCCTTCTTTAAAAAAGAGTTCCCGCCAACCAATCATTGACAGCCGAATATTGAAGGGAAAATCCAGGTGATTTGCCTCCACTGGATTGCTTACAGCTGGCACAGTACGTAAATAAGCATAAATTGCATCAATATCTTCGCGCGTGGCCTTGGTATAAAAATCGTAAGGCATGGTGGGGTAGAGGTCTTGATGCTTTTTATTAATGCCATCATGCAGGGCACGATAAAAATCATTCGCCGACCAAGAGCCAATGCCAGTTTGTACATCTGGGGTGATATTGGGCGAAAGCATATAACCAAAGGGGGTATCGATCCGTAGTCCGCCAGCAAATGGCTTACCGCCAGGCGCTTGGTGGCAAGAAATGCAATCCCCTGCGCGGGCTAGGTATTCACCTTTTTGCAATTGCGTCTGGGGCGTGGCAATGGGTACCGCAGCTTTTTGGGCGTGCGCGGGCGTGATGCTTAGCGCTACGATGGCCGGAAAAAGCAAATACACCAGACTATTTAAAAGGGATAGCAAAACGTTGCTTTTCTTAGCCTTCACTAAGGCGCAAAAAGAACTAGTAATGGGGTAGGACGGTTGGTTTAGCAATTCAATCTGCCATTCTTTCAAAAGAAGTTAATTACGCGAAACATTATGCCTAAGCTAAACAAATTTACAAAATGGTGTCAGCATTTAGGGGTTTTCCCCTAGAGGTGGTTTGTTTGCCCACTATTGATTTAAGATTATTCAAGCACTCAATTAATCCCATATTGAAAGATCGGTATGAAAGAAAGCTATCCACAGTACGTAAAAAATAGATCCGCTAAGATTTATTTGGCAGGCATCGTGATCTTTTCAGGCATTATTTTGACGATTGTATTTTTAGGTAGCCTGAACTTTTCTTAATTGTTCAATCGCATTGAATGGCTTTTGTTTAGAGCAAAGCCATTACTCCATATTCAGTACATCAAAAGCCGCTTTTAATCGTTTGGAATAGAGTGCAGTGGTCGCTTTAATTTCTTCGGGCGTCCAACTACGATAGCCAGCACCCGCCTTCATCCCTGTTTTGCCTTCCGCCATTAATTGCGCCAAGCTTGGGGGAATGGTTTGACTATTCGCAAGCGAAGGGTAAATTTCTTTTGCAGCGTTGGCCATCCCATCCCATCCAGAAATTTCTTTTTGCGTCATTGGACCAATCGCCGCATAGCGAAAGCCAAAACTATAGCGAACTGCATCATCTATATCAGCGGGAGTCGCAATACCCGCATCTACCAGAGCTAAAGCTTCGCGCATCAGTGCATGTTGTATTCGGTTAGCTAAAAACCCCGGAATATCGCGTTTTACTAAGACAGGTTTTTTATGAATTTGACGATACAGTGCACATACTTGTTCTGCAATCGCAAGAGCCGATTTTTCTCCAAGCACAATCTCAACTAAAGGCACGATTTCTGCGGGCATAAAGTAATGCGCACCAATCATGCGATTGGCAGTAAGTAAATTCTGGGCAATTTTTGAAATCGGAAAACCAGAGCTATTGCTGCCAATAGGAATATGTGGCGGAACACGCTGATCAAGCGACTGGAAAATCGCTTGCTTGAGTGCGAGATCTTCAGCAACAGTTTCAATAACCCAAATACAATCTTGCCAATCAGTCCAAGTATCGAGGTCGCCACCCCGTTGTTGCGCCAGTAGTGCGCTAGGACTTTGCTCACGAATAGCAGCTTGGGTCGAAATAGTTTGCGCTAAGGCCACCGCTTTTTGCAGACACTGCGTGACCTTCTCTTGATTGCGACCCAAGACTAAAACTGGGTATTGCTCCGCAATAAAGCCAGCAGCAATTCCTGCGGCCATCGTGCCACTACCAATTACTGCAATATAAGTCATGACGTATTCATCCAAGATGGGTAAGGGTCAATTTTAAGTCGAACTCAGATTAAGGCTGAATAACTGGGTAAGACACAGAATGGACGTAACTAAGTCGCTAGCTAGGTGGATAAGATAGGTGGATAAGACCATAATTATGTTTAAATAGTCTGCTCAATTTGTATCATTTAAGGAAAATTTGTAATGTCCATGCATAACCCGTTTCAGCCAGTAGAAAAAATTAAAGCCGAAGTTTTTATGTCGATGCCGGCCAAGTTTAGAAAAAAATCTCGCACTGGTTGGTCAGACCCGAATCGTCAAAATGCCGAAGTCGAATGTTTTTTAGAGGGGCCTTCGTTTGATCGTGAAGGAAATTTATGGTTTGTTGATATTCCTTTTGGCCGTATTTTCCGCATTACCCCTAAAGGGGATTGGGAGTTAGTTACCCAATACGATGGCTGGCCAAATGGCTTGAAGTTTCATCAAGATGGCCGCGCCTTTATTTGTGATTACAAAGCGGGCTTACTGGCATTAGATCCGAAAACGGGCAAGTTAGAAACCATTTTGGGTTCGATGTATAGCGAAAACTTTAAGGGCTTGAATGATTTGCACTTTGCCTCTAATGGCGATTTGTATTTTACTGATCAAGGGCAAACCGGCATTGCCGATCCTACTGGGCGTGTCTTTCGTTTGCGCGCAAATGGGCAGCTTGATCGCTTGGCCCTAAATGTACCGAGCCCGAATGGGATCACTTTAAATACGCAAGAAAAACATGTTTTTGTTGCCGCCACTCGCTCCCAGCAAATTTGGCGCTTACCCTTAATGGCTGATGGTTCAGTATCAAAAACTGGGGTTGCGATCCAATTAACCGGTGGGGTTGCTGGCCCCGATGGCATCGAAATGGATGCCGAGAATGGCCTGTTGGTCTGTCATCTTGGTATTGGTGTGTGGCGCTTCGATAGCAATATGTTGCCAACCCATTTAATTTATTCAGAGAATCCCCATCATCATCATTTAGCCAATTTATGTTTTGGCGGTGATGGTAAAGACGTTTACATTACTGAATCACTCTCAGGCGATATTTTAAAAGCACGCCTACCCGTAGCTGGTAAAAAAATGTTTGGCCTGACTTAGTTTTTATTGAATTTGACGCCACTGAAAATGCAGTACATTTCCTTAGCCACTGCACAATGTTTCATTACGGATATTTTTATGGCGGTGGGCGTGCCGCCTGCTGATGCGGCGAGAGTCGCACATCTCATGTTGCAGTCTGATTTAGCGGGCGCCGATGGTCACGGCTTATTTCGTTTGCCCTCCTATGTGAAACGAATTCAAGCGGGCGGGGTTAATTTACATCCCCAGATGCAAGTTGAAAAAGATTTCGGCGCCACCGCACTGTTGAATGGCGATAATGCGCTGGGTCATTTGGTCATGGCACGGGCGGTTGAGTTAGCTCAAGCAAAAGCGCAGCAGTTTGGTGTAGCTTGGATTGGCAGTCATCATGGTAACCACGCTGGTGCAGCAGCAGTGTATGTGCGCATGCTGGCTGAGCAAGGCTTAATCGGGATTTATATGGCCGTTGGCAATGCGAATCATATGGCACCATGGGGCGGTATCGATTTATTACTGTCTACCAATCCCCTCGCGATAGCTATTCCTGCGGGTAAGCAGCCCATCGTGTTGTTGGATATGGCAACCACGATAGCCGCCTATGGCAAGGTCAAATTAGCGGCGCAACGGGGTGAGTTGATGCCTGATAC
>CAILUH010000038.1 GCA_903837335.1 uncultured beta proteobacterium
ATTGAAATGGTGCATGTCCCTTATAAAGGCTCGGGCCCGGCAATTCAAGATGTCTTAGCTGGACAGGTGCAAGTATTCATTACTACACCGCCATCCGTGATGCAGCATGTGCAAAGTGGCAAATTAAAAGGTTTAGCAGTAACCGGCAAAACCCGCCATCCGTCAATGCCCAATGTACCGACTACATCCGAGGCTGGCTTACCTGGTTTTCAATTAGAGTCGTGGGTTGCTTTATATGCCCCTGCTAGCACGCCTGCGCCCGTCATAGCGAAGTTAAGTGAGGCGGTGAAAAAAAGCTTAGAGCAAGCAGAGGTTAAGCAACGCGCTGATACGGCAGGGGTTGAACTACGCTATCTCAATCCCCAGCAAATGGATGCGCTCTTGAAAAAAGAATTACCTTATTGGAATAAAGTAATTAAAGCCGCTAATATTAAGCTTGATTAATTAGAAAGAAGTAGCAATGTCTCAGCAAGTACACACGCTACGTGAAGCGTGGTTAGAAGCAGCGGTAAAGTATTTAGAGCCCATCTTTTCTAAAGCGGGCTATGCCATTCCACCAGTACGAGTATCTTGCGGCTTTCCTGCCTCAAGCAGCCCCCGCACGACCTTGGGACAGTGTTGGCCGCGAGAGCGTTCTGGCGCCAGTGTTAATGAAATTTTTATTTCCCCCAAACTGGATGAGCCTGTTGCCTTGCTCGACACCTTAGTGCATGAGTTGTGTCATGCGGTAGACGATTGTTTCAGTGGTCATGGCGAGGACTTTAAAGGTATTGCGCAAACAGTGGGGCTTGAGGGGCCAGCGCGGATGGCAAAAGCCAACGAGGCCTTGGTTGTGCGTTTAATGATGATTAGTCAAGAGCTTGGCCCTTATCCACATCAGGCGATTGTTTTTCCACCGCCCCGGCCGAGCAATTCAAGTCGTAATAAGGCCACATGCCCACAATGCGGATACGAGGTCACTTTACTGAAGAAGTGGGCTAGTTATGGTGCACCGATTTGTCCAAAAGACTCGCTCAGAATGGTCGAGGCGATTCCCGAAACAATCGAAAATACGACCCGCACTGAATTAGTTGCGGAAGTTGATGAAATTCGGCGTGCGATTAGCTAGGCGCTAAAATCCCTTAACGATAATTCCTATACCGTATTTGTTATTACCCTAAGAATGCTTCCCTAATTTACTACCTTCCGAAGATTAATCCTTATTATGAGCACACAAAAAATCATTCAAAATCCAAAGATCGCGATTATTCCTGGCGACGGCATTGGCAAGGAAGTAATGCCTGAGGGGGTAAGAGCCCTAGAAATCGCAGCCAGTCAGTTTGGTATCAACTTTCAGTTTGATCATTTTGATTTTGCAAGTTGTGATTACTATTTAAAGCACGGCAAGATGTTGCCCGATGATTGGTTTGATACCTTAATTAAATACGATGCTATTTTCTTTGGCGCGGTGGGCATGCCCAATATTTTGGCTGACCATCTCTCTTTGTGGGGCAGCTTAATTCAATTTAGACGGGGTTTTGATCAATATGTGAATTTACGCCCAGTACGTTTATTACCAGGCGTACCTTGCCCTTTGGCCAACCGCAAGCCTGGTGATATTGACTTCTTTGTCGTGCGAGAAAATACCGAGGGTGAATATTCGAGTGTTGGCGGCAAAATGTTCCCCGATACTGATCGTGAATTTGTCGTACAAGAATCTGTGTTTACCCGAATTGGTACAGACCGTATTTTAAAGTTTGCCTTTGATTTAGCGCAAAGCCGCAGCAAGAAACATTTGACGTCGGCGACCAAGTCAAATGGGATTGCTATTACCATGCCGTATTGGGATGAGCGAGTAGAGGCGATGGCCAAAAAATATACTGATGTGCGGATGGATAAATATCATATTGATATTCTCACGGCGCAATTTGTGATGAATCCCGATCGTTTTGATGTGGTTGTAGCGAGTAATTTATTTGGCGATATTTTGTCTGATTTAGGCCCAGCATGTACGGGGACGATTGCCGTTGCGCCTTCGGGAAGCATTAATCCAGAAGGGCTCTATCCCTCATTGTTTGAACCAGTTCATGGTTCTGCTCCCGATATTTTTGGACAAAATATTGCTAATCCGATTGGGCAAATTTGGAGTGGCTCAATGATGCTCGATCATTTAGGTTATCCCGCTGCAGGCAAAGCAATATTCTCGGCGATTGAAAAAGTATTAGCTGCTGGGCCCGGCTACGCACCATTAACGCCCGACCTGGGTGGTAAAGCGAGTACTGCGGATTTAGGAAAGGCAATTTCCGCGGCAATTTAATTGTAGAGCAGGGAATTCTTGTTTAGTTGCCCCAGACTGGTTGCTTTTTGCTGCTCTTAGCGATTTCTGCCAGTACTAATTGATGTGCCTCGCAATCTGCAGCGCTAGCCTGTAACACAATTAAGTCTGTAGGTAGTGCGCGAGCTTGTCCAGTAGCGTCTACTTTACTGTCGTAATCAATTAAATCGATGGTGAGGTCTTCTTGTCCACGGGTCATGGCTAAATAAACCTCGGAAAGCAGCTGTGCATCTAAAAGAGCGCCGTGTAACGTGCGGTGCTCATTACTAATTGCGAAGCGATCACAGAGTGCATCCAGTGAATTGCGTTTGCCTGGAAACATTTGTCTCGCATCAACCAGGGTATCGATCACATTACTCAATTGCGCTTTAAAGCTAGCGCGTTTTAAGCGGTTAAATTCGCTCTCGAGGAAGCCCAAATCGAAGGGCGCATTATGAATAATGATTTCTGCATCAGCTAAAAACTCCATTAATTCATCAGCAATATGCGCAAAGAGGGGCTTATCAGCCAGAAATTCGCGCGAAAGGCCATGGACTGCATAGGCGCCCGCATCAATTTCTCGTTCAGGATTTATGTAG
>CAILUH010000039.1 GCA_903837335.1 uncultured beta proteobacterium
CGTTTGGCCGCAGCATCAATTTCTTGCATCGTAATGGGATTGCCATCGACCTTCATTACATCGGTTGCTTTATCCATAAACCCGGTGTAACCCGAAATTCCCCAGAGGGCAAATGAGGGCACAATCAACAGCAATAAAATGAACTGTAAAAGGCGTTGATGGGTGCGAACAAGATCAAACATAGGCAGATGAATTGTCAGGTAATGAAATGATTGGGGTGGTGGGCGCTGACGGGCTCGAACCGCCGACATTCTGCGTGTAAGGCAGACGCTCTACCAACTGAGCTAAGCGCCCCAAGTGTTTCAGAACGAGATTGTAACCCGATTCAGAGACACTTCAGTGCTTAATCACATCCCCAGCGGCAGAGCCCGTAGGCGCAGCCTTTGCCTCTGCCGCTTTAGCCAATTCAGCAGGGCTAAGCTCAGGCAAGGACTCGGGATTACGCTCTAAAGCCAATTCGAGAACTTTATCGATCCAGCGCACCGGCACTATTTCAATTGCGTTTTTAACGTTATCGGGAATTTCAATTAAATCCTTAACGTTTTCTTCGGGAATGAGTACCAGCTTAATTCCGCCGCGATGGGCCGCTAACAATTTTTCTTTTAATCCCCCAATTGGAAGAACCTCACCACGCAAGGTAATTTCACCCGTCATAGCAATATCAGCGCGCACCGGAATACCGGTAAATACAGAAACTAAAGCGGTAGTTATAGCAATACCAGCAGATGGTCCATCTTTTGGTGTGGCACCCTCAGGAAAGTGAATATGGATATCTTTTTTTTCAAAGGCTTCATCAGTAATACCTAAACGTCGTGCACGTGAGCGTACGACAGTGCGAGCAGCTTCAACGGATTCTTTCATTACATCGCCAATGGAACCTGTACGGGTAATGACACCTTTGCCTGACATTACTGCAGCTTCAATGGTGAGTAGATCACCGCCAACTTCAGTCCAGGCTAAGCCAGTTACTTGACCCACTTGATTCTCTTTCGCAGCTAAGCCAAAGTCATACATACGCACGGATAAAAATTTCTCTAAGTTATCTGCATTAACAACAATGGGTGCAGACTCCTTTTTTAGCAAGAGCAGCTTGACTACCTTACGGCAAATTTTGCTTAGCTCGCGCTCTAAAGAGCGGACTCCAGCTTCCCGGGTATAGTAACGAATAATGCTCCGGACAGCACTTTCTTCAATTTTGAGCTCATCTTTTTTCAAACCATTATTTTTAATTTGCTTTGGAATTAAATAATTCATCGCAATATTGGTTTTTTCGTCTTCGGTATAACCCGCTAAACGAATAATTTCTAAACGATCGAGCAAGGGCCCAGGAATATTTAATGAATTTGCTGTCGCCACGAACATCACATCAGACAAATCGAAATCGACCTCAACATAATGATCTTGGAAGGTGTGATTTTGCTCGGGATCTAAAACTTCCAGCAAAGCGCTGGCAGGATCACCTCGAAAGTCCATTCCCATCTTATCGACTTCATCTAATAAAAATAAGGGATTACGCACGCCAACTTTGGTTAAGCTTGATAAAATTTTACCCGGCATAGAGCCAATATAGGTTCTGCGATGTCCGCGAATCTCCGATTCGTCACGTACGCCACCTAAGGCCATGCGCACAAACTTACGATTCGTAGCGCGCGCAATCGATTGCCCTAAAGATGTTTTACCAACTCCAGGGGGCCCTACCAAACATAAAATGGGGGCCTTAACCCGATCAACGCGCTGTTGCACAGCAAGATATTCCAAAATACGTTCTTTTACTTTATCAAGTCCGTAGTGATCTTCATCTAGCACTTTTTCAGCATTAGTTAAATCATTATTAATTTTGCTTTTCTTTTTCCAAGGCAGGTTGACTAGGGTATCGATAAAGTTACGAATGACGGTCGCTTCAGCCGACATAGGCGACATGAGCTTTAACTTTTTCAGTTCAGACTCGGCCTTCTTTAGGGCTTCTTTGGGCATATGCGCAGCTTTAATGCGCTTTTCAAGCTCTTCTAAATCAGCGCCCTCTTCGCCCTCGCCCAATTCTTTTTGAATGGCTTTGACTTGTTCATTTAAGTAATACTCACGTTGGCTTTTTTCCATTTGCCGTTTCACGCGACCACGAATACGTTTTTCTACTTGCAGAATATCGATTTCACTTTCTAGGTCAGCCAAGAGACTTTCTAAACGCTGCACAACATCACTCATTTCTAATAAGCGTTGTTTTTGCTCTAGCTTTACAGGTAAATGGGCGCAAATCGTATCAGCCAAGCGGCTAGCATCATCAATACCACCCAAAGAAGATAAGATTTCTTGCGGGATTTTTTTATTCAGTTTTACGTATTGATCAAATTGCGCCATGATTGCACGCCGCAAGGCTTCGGTCTCATGCGCGTCGATTGCATCAATCGGTTGTGGACTAGCTTCACAACTAAAGTAGCCCATACTATCTTCAACTTGGCTTACGTCGGCTCGTTGCGAACCCTCAACCAAGACTTTGACGGTACCGTCAGGTAATTTCAGCATTTGTAAAATGCTGGCTATACAGCCCACTTGGTACAAATCCTCAACCGAAGGCTCATCTTTTGCTGCAGCCTTTTGGGCAACTAAAAGTACGCTTTTACCGGTTTCCATTGCTGCCTCGAGGGCTTTGATCGATTTAGGGCGACCGACAAACAGGGGAATCACCATGTGGGGAAAGACAACCACATCACGCAGAGGCAAAAGCGGCAGTTGAATTGGTTCAGAAGGAAGTAATAACTGGCTGGGCATACGGAAATCCTCCAAATAAGTAATGCGCTAAAAGGATCAAAAGTGCCAAAAAACACTATCAGGCATCCCTCTTAACGACTAGGATACTACCTATATGGGTGCGCCCGAAAAAAATACAAGGGTATAAATACAAAAAATACCAATTTTTAAGGGTATAAATGCCCTTTTCTAGCGCTTTTTAGGCTTTTTTTGCCTGATTTTCAGGTTCAACTTCGCCGCTCGTATTCTGTTTGTAGACCAACAGGGGTTTGCCATCAATCGCAATGGTGCTTTCGTCGATAACGACCTTTTGTACGTTCTTCAATGATGGTAGGTCATACATCACGTCCATCAGTGACCCTTCTAAAATCGAACGCAATCCGCGGGCACCCGTTTTACGAGCAATGGCTTTTTTGGCAATTGCCGCTAATGCGCCCGGGCGTACCTCTAATTCAGATCCTTCCATACCCAGTAAGGCTTGATATTGCTTAACTAAAGCATTTTTAGGTTCAGTCAGAATTTGCACTAATGCAGTCTCATCTAATTGGGTTAAGGTTGCTAATACCGGTAAGCGACCAATCAGCTCCGGAATTAAACCAAACTTAATTAAATCCTCGGGTTCTACTTCTTTTAATAGCTCACCCATTGCACGATCATCCTTGCCGGCAACATCAGCACTAAAACCAATGCCCGATTTAGCGGTGCGTTGCTGAATCACTTTTTCTAAACCATCGAACGCGCCACCACAGATAAATAAAATATTGGTGGTATCCACCTGGAGAAAGTCTTGATTGGGATGTTTTCTACCGCCCTGGGGTGGAATCGAAGCCATAGTGCCTTCAATCAATTTAAGCAAAGCTTGCTGCACGCCCTCACCAGAAACGTCACGGGTAATCGATGGGTTATCCGACTTACGAGAAATTTTATCAATTTCATCGATATAAACGATACCCTTTTGCGCTTTATCGATGTTGTAATCACAACTTTGCAGCAGCTTCTGAATAATATTTTCAACATCTTCGCCAACATACCCTGCTTCAGTCAACGTTGTGGCATCGGCCATTACAAAAGGTACGTTCAGCATGCGCGCCAAAGTCTGCGCCAATAAAGTCTTGCCTGAACCCGTGGGGCCGATTAGTAATATATTACTTTTCGCAAGCTCCACTCCATCGATAATGGCTTTAGCAGGTGATTTGGTTATTTTTTTATCGCCTGACGATTTTTCTTGAGCCTGCCCCTTTGGGCTGCCTTTTTCATTGCTTGAAAGGTCTTCGCCTTCGGTTGTTTTGTCCGCTTTTTCTTTAACCACGGGGGGCAAATGCAATAAGCGCTTGTAATGGTTATAGACTGCTACCGCTAAAGTCTTTTTGGCTAGATCTTGACCAATGACGTATTGGTCTAAATTAGCGCGAATTTCATGGGGTGTTGGAATTGCTTCGCCGCCATCACTGGGCGGCAACTTCGCAATTTCTTCCTGAATAATATCGGTGCAGAGATCGATGCACTCATCACAGATGAAAACCGATGGGCCAGCGATGAGCTTCTTAACTTCGTGTTGGCTCTTGCCGCAAAACGAGCAATATAACAACTTTTCGGTAGAGGTGGTGTCGCTCAAAGGGCTGGCTCAGTTTGGTTTAGGGACGTTTGTCAATGACTTTATCAATCAAGCCATATTCACGCGCTTGCTCTGCCGACATAAAGTTATCGCGATCGGTATCTTTTGCTATCGTTTCGATTGACTGGCCAGTTCGGTCAGCCAAAATTTGATTTAAGCGTTCGCGTAAATATAAAATCTCCCGTGCTTGAATTTCGATATCGGAGGCTTGGCCACGCGCGCCACCTAAAGGCTGATGAATCATCACGCGTGAATTAGGCAAGGCATAGCGTTTGCCTTTCTCGCCAGCGCATAACAAAAATGCGCCCATACTAGCTGCCATGCCCATACACAAAGTACTGACATGGGGCTTTATAAATTGCATGGTGTCATAGATTGCCAGCCCAGCAGAAACCGAACCGCCGGGGGAGTTGATATAGAGCGAAATTTCTTTATCCGGATTTTCGCTTTCTAAAAAGAGTAATTGTGCAATGACTAAATTTGCAGTTTGATCGTTCACTTCACCGACCAAAAAAACCACTCGCTCACGCAACAAGCGGGAGTAGATATCATAAGCTCGCTCGCCACGACCCGAGGTTTCAATCACCATAGGCACCAAGCCTAAACCTTGCGGAGCCAAATCCGCATCCAAGACGTCCTGCGCTTGGGAATAAGTGCCGCGTTGCATTCTAATCATGTTTGCCTCATTGCCCTAGTTTACTCAGTTCCTCAAAAGTCACAGGCTTATCTGTCACTGTACCTAACTCGCTTACATATTTAATAACATTCGCTTCTAAGACGGCCGACTCGATATCTTTGAGGCGATTTGGATCACTATAAAACCAACGTACAACTTCTTTAGGGTCTTCATAAGTCGCTGCTTGATCTTCAATTTCAGCTTTAATTTGATCTGGCGTGACTACTAAATTTTTCTGCTTTACTAATTCGCTCAAAATAAGGCCTAGGCGTACTCGTTTTTGCGCTTGTTCGGCAAACATTTCAATTGGAATGGGCGCATCTTTTGCATTTGGAATACCGCGTTGCATTAAGTCTTGGCGAGCCATGTTCACTAATCGCTCTTGTTCATTAGCGACCAACGCTTTAGGCACTTCTAGTTCACATAACTTTTCTAATTGATCCATGACTTCATTTTTCATTAGCATGAGCGTGCGACGTTTGACTTCGCGTTCTAAATTCTCGCGAACTTCACCCCGCATTTTTTCAAGACCACCTTCTGCTACGCCTAAAGACAAAGCAAAAGCTTCGTTAATTTCCGGTAAATGCGCCCAACGAACCGCTTTAACAGTAATTGTAAAGTCAGCCGTTTTACCCGCTACCTCTTTGCCGTGATAATCGGCAGGGAAAGGTAAGGCAAACGTTTTGCTCTCGCCCACTTTCATGCCTAAGGCTGCCGCCTCAAACTCAGGTAGCATACGCCCTTCACCCAAAACAAACTCAAAATCTTCAGCCTTACCGCCAGTAAATTCAACCCCGTCAATTTTGCCGACAAAATCAATTAGCACTTGATCACCCTTTTGGGCCGCGGTATCAGCCCCTCCATCGCCATGCTCGCCAACTTGACCCCGGGGATGGTAATGAACCTGTTGTTTACGCAATACATCAATGGCACGGTCCATTTCGGTATCGGTTACCTCTGTGGTATATCGGGTCATGCTTGCTTTGCTGAGGTCACCCAGTTTAATTTCAGGCAATACTTCAAAAAAAGCATCGAAAACAATTTTATCCGCGCCAATTTCACTTTTCGGCTCAAGACGCGGTTGGCCAGCTAAAGCGATGCCCGCTTTTTTGCTCAGCTCAAAAAATAATTCTGCAGCCTTATCAAACTGCACTTCAAAATCAATTTGCATGCCGTATTGCTGCTCAACAATTTTCTTGGGCACTTTACCAGGCCTAAAACCTGCCATCTTGAGGTTTTTTCCTGCCTTAAGCAAACGTGCTTCACGGGTTTTATCCAAGTCGGTACGAGGAAACTCTAAGGTTACCTTACGATCTAATGCGCCCAAATTTTCTATCTGCACAGCCATGCCTCATCAATTAAATACCGCCGATTAAATGGACTAAAGTTTAAGCCAGTAGCACGCTACCTATTGGTGCGAGGAGGGGGACTCGAACCCCCACACCATTTCTGGCGTCAGGACCTAAACCTGGTGCGTCTACCAATTTCGCCATCCTCGCTTCGTAGCGCCGCCAGCTCAAACTTTATGCCAAAGGATGAATTCTACAATGGCTGGGCTTAGGCCCGATAGAGTAAGGCAACGGCATGGACGGCAAGGCCCTCTCCGCGGCCCAAGTGCCCCAATGATTCATTGGTCTTGGCTTTGATATTGATGTGGCTCGGGGTAACGGCAAGATCAGCCGCAATATTCCGGACCATTGCAGGCAGGTATTCGGCAAGCTTGGGTTTTTGGCAAATAATCGTGGCATCCACATTACCCACATGAAAGCCAGCAGCCTGTACTTTTTGCAAAGCACTCCGCAATAAAATACGACTATCTAAGTCTTTAAATTGTGGGTCGGTATCAGGAAAAAGCTGGCCAATATCGTTTAGACCGGCAGCGCCTAGTAGCGCATCGGTGATTGCATGTAATAAGGCATCGGCATCTGAATGGCCTAACAAGCCCTTTTCATAGGGAATGGTGACGCCGCCCAACACCAATTTCCGCTCGGCAACCAAAGCATGTACATCGTAGCCCTGGCCAATGCGAAAAGGTGGCGCACCATGGGTAGTAGCTGATAGTGTGTCGGCAGAATTCATCGTACCCTCGGTTCTCAAATTAAGGCAAGTGAAGTAAGACAGTGTGCATCAAATCCCAGTCAGCAGGATGCGTTACTTTGAAGTTCCGCGTAGCCCCCTCCACTAGCAAAGGCTTAGCGCCCAATAATTCCATGGCACTCGCCTCATCGGTAATTTCTGCGCCTACTTCTAGCGCCTGCGTTAACGCGCTATGTAGCGTACCCAGCTGAAACATTTGGGGGGTTTGCGCTTGCCATAGATGCTGACGCGCCAAGGTAGCTTGCGCCAAACTGCCGCGCGCGCTCAACTCTGCACGTTTCAAGGTATCCGCCAAGGGTATCGCTAGTAAACCGCCCCATAAATTAGGTTGATTGGTTGCAACCGCAGTGACTGCGGTAATTAATTGTTGAATTAAGCCCACCGTTATACCGGGCCGAGCAGCATCATGGACTAAGACCCAATCATCCGCAGAAATGTGCACGTTGAGTAAGGCGCTTAAGGTATTTAGCACGGTTTCATGCCGAGTTGCGCCGCCAGTAGGTAAAAGGTGCAACCGGCCCTTGGAGCGCTCAACCATTTCTTCTAAATACAATATTGACTCTGCTTCATGAAATTGTGGGCTTAAGCCAACCCAAATCGATTGAATTTCAGGCGTATTTAAGGCGGCCTCTAAGGCATAGGCCAGCATCGGTTTGGTCCCCAGCAGGCGAAATTGCTTTGGCAAATCCCCGCCCAAGCGGGAACCCGTTCCAGCAGCGGGCAAAACAAGGTGGTAGGCACGATTCAAATTAGGCATGCCTGATTCTATAATGACAGCAGATGTCTGATGGAATCAAGCCAACACCCCCCGTCCCTGCGCCCAGGGCTGGGCTGCGCTTTACCTTTTCAGGCCTAGTGGGGTCGTCCGATGCAGCCTTACTGGCTGAATCGGCTTTACGCTACCGGGCGCAGTTTTCCATCTTGGTGGTTTTTTGTGCTCAGGCACAAGATGCACAAAGGCTATGTGAGGAAATTCCTGCGTTTGCGCCGCAACTAAAAACCCGCCTCCTGCCCGATTGGGAAATACTGCCCTACGATCAATTTTCACCGCATCAAGATTTGGTTTCCGAGCGCTTAGCAACATTACATGCAATGCTGAATGGCAGTTGTGACATTGTTTTAATTCCAGTAACAACCGCCCTACAAAGATTGGGTCCTCCTCAGTTTCTTTCCGGCCATACTTTTTTCTTTAAACAAGGTGATCGCTTAAATGAGAGCGCCCTGCGTTTGCAATTGCAACAGGCTGGCTATGATCCCGTAAGTGCCGTTATGCGCCCTGGTGAATATAGTATTCGTGGGGGCTTAATTGATTTATTTCCCATGGGGTCTGCACTGCCATTTCGCCTTGATTTATTTGGCGATGAAATTGAACAGCTGCGCGCTTTTGATCCCGATACACAACGTAGCCTGTACCCAGTAAAAGAAATTCGCCTCTTACCAGGACATGAATTTCCTTTTGATGATGCCGCACGCGTGGCCTTTCGTGGACGTTGGCGCGAAGTCTTTGAGGGTGACCCAAGCCGTTGTGCAATATATAAAGATGCCAACCTAGGAATTCCGAGCACTGGTATTGAATCTTATCTGCCCTTATTTTTTGCTGAGCCAGCGACGTTATTCGATTACTTACCACTTGCCGGTGAAGGGGTTTGGCTAGCTTCAGTTGGCGATATTGAGGACAGTATTCGCAGTTTTTGGAAAGAAACCCAAAGCCGTTATAACTTCTTAAAACATGATGTTGAACGCCCCATCCTTAATCCAGACGCATTATTTTTAGATGTTGATGCGTTTTTTACGCGCGCCAAAGCTTACCCCCGATTAACACTTGAGGATGCAGCGTTTGCTACCCCAGGAGCGGCAACAACGGCGTCAGCATTTTTACCGGTTCCAGAAGTTGCCGTCCACCGGCGTGATGCCGATCCACTCTCCCGCTTGCGTCATCTCGTTGCTCAGCAGCAGTATCGGATCGTGATCTGTGCCGATACTGCAGGACGGCGTGAATCGATTCGGCAACTAATCGAGGAAAGCAATTTAGTTGTTGATGCAAAAAATAGTGCGCCCTTTGCATTAAAGCCCGCACAAAATGAAACCTTAGCCGACTTTATCAGCAGTAAGGCTAACTTTGGTTTAGTTGTAGCGCCTTTGTTTAATGGTTTTAGCTGGCCTAGCGCGAAGCTCATTGTCATTACCGAAGCAGAGCTCTTTACGGCTACAGCACGGCAGCGACGCAAAAGTGGTAAGCAGCAAATTAGCGACCCTGATATGTTGTTTAAGGATCTGGCAGAACTTAAAATTGCTGATCCAGTTGTACACGCTGAGCACGGCATTGGACGCTATCAAGGACTCGTCTTGCTAAATTTAGCACCGCCCAAAGCACCGCCCATATTTGAAGAGTTTTTACATTTGGTTTACGCCAATCAGGCCACGCTATATGTGCCCGTCCATCAATTGCAATTAGTTACCCGTTATGCGGGATCCGATCCTGAATCAGCACCCCTGCATCAACTGGGCTCAGGTCAATGGGAAAAAGCAAAGCGCAAAGCAGCCCAACAAATTCGCGATACCGCTGCCGAGTTACTGAATCTCTATGCCGCGCGTGCGCTACGACAGGGACATGCATTCGAATACTCTGCGCATGATTACGCCGCTTTTGCCGAAGCCTTTGGGTTTGAAGAAACACCTGATCAAACGACCGCCATTGCCGCTGTTATTAGCGATATGACGAACGGCAAATCAATGGATCGCTTGGTCTGTGGCGATGTCGGTTTTGGTAAAACCGAAGTGGCTTTAAGGGCTAGTTTTATTGCCGTAATGGGAGGTAAGCAAGTTGCTATTTTGGCTCCCACCACGTTATTAGCGGAACAGCATGCGGCTACCTGGAAAGATCGGTTTGCCGACTGGCCAGTGAAGGTGGTTGAGTTATCGCGTTTTAAAACTGCAAAAGAAATCACTGCTGCCCTAGCTGCAATTGCCGCTGGCGAAGCGGACATTGTGATTGGTACCCATAAATTACTTTCTAAAGATACGCACTTTAATCGTTTGGGCTTAGTCATTGTTGATGAAGAGCATCGCTTTGGGGTACGCCAAAAAGAGGCGCTTAAAGCATTACGTGCAGAAGTTGATATTCTGACCCTTACTGCAACTCCCATTCCACGAACTTTAGGTATGGCAATGGAAGGTTTACGGGAACTTTCTATTATTGCAACTGCGCCACAAAAACGCTTAGCAATTAAAACGTTTGTCCGCCGCGAAGGTGATGATGTGATTCGCGAAGCCGTGTTGCGGGAAATTAAACGGGGTGGTCAAGTTTATTTTCTCCATAACGAAGTGGAAACGATTGAAAATCGTCGGCTTGCGTTACAAGCGCTCTTGCCTGAAGCCCGCATTAGTGTCGCCCATGGTCAAATGCACGAGCGGCAACTCGAAACCGTGATGCGGGAATTTGTTACACAACGCAGCAATATTCTATTGTGTACAACGATTATTGAAACTGGTATTGATGTACCCACAGCCAACACCATCATCATGCACCGTGCCGATAAATTTGGTTTAGCCCAATTGCATCAACTACGGGGGCGCGTTGGCCGCTCGCACCATCAGGCCTATGCTTATTTAATGGTGCCCGATCCCGATGCCCTGAGTAAGCAAGCGCAATTACGCCTCGATGCAATTCAGGCGATGGAAGAATTGGGATCCGGTTTTTATCTTGCCATGCATGACTTAGAAATTCGCGGCGCTGGTGAAGTTTTGGGTGATAAGCAATCGGGCGAAATTCATGAAATTGGCTATCAGCTTTATACCGAAATGCTCAACCGCGCGGTCAAGTCCCTAAAAAGCGGCAAAGAGCCTGACTTATTGGCTCCCTTACAAGTGACAACCGATGTTAATTTAGGCGTACCAGCCTTATTACCAGAAGAATATTGCCCCGATGTGCATGAGCGTCTGTCACTCTATAAGCGTTTTGCAGCAACCCATGATTTTGCCGAGTTAATGGGTTTGCGCGAAGAATTAGTCGATCGTTTTGGCGATTTACCAGATCCCGCCAAATCATTTTATGAAACCCATCGTTTACGTTTAGAAATGGCTGGTTATGGTATTAAAAAAATTGATGCTAATCCCTTAGCTATACAAATGCATTTCATACCTAATCCGCCTATCGATCCTCTGCGCATTATTCAACTCATCCAAACCCACGCGCATATTCAACTCAATGGCCAAGATCGTTTAAAAATTACCCCGCCTAAGGCGCACGACTTTGATCTCTTGGAAAAGCGCTTAGAACAAATTCGTCAAGTGCTAAAACGCTTAAATGAATCTGCCCTTAGTGAGGCTTAATTGATGTGGCTGATTCAAATCTTCTCTCTCGTTAGCCCTGCATGAGCATTAATCCGCGGCTAGTTGCTCTCTCACCGCAAGCTATACCCCCTACATTAGATATTGCTGCGAGCGCATGGCTGAAGCAATATGACATCCATTTAAGCAATGCAAAGGAAACGAATTCACCATCATTGCACATGCGCTCATGGGAATTAGATCAAACCTTAGATGCAAAACAACGGCCCATGTTGCGTTCCTTACTGAATGAATATCAAGTCGATATGGCCTTTTTACCCGCCCAATTTGAGCCAGCACAATTTCGCATTTTAGCGATCGATATGGATTCCACTTTAATTAATATTGAATGCATTGATGAAATTGCCGACTTTGCCGGAAAAAAAACAGCGGTGGCAAGAATTACTGAGGCTACGATGCGGGGTGAAATCACTAACTTTAGCGACAGCTTGCAACAACGCGTGGCATTGCTAGCAGGTGTGCCAACAGCAGTATTAGAGGCGGTTTATCGCGAGCGCTTAAAGCCGAATGCTGGTGCCACGGAATTAATTGCCCAAGCTAGTCATTTAGGCATACATACCCTATTAGTATCTGGTGGCTTTACTTTTTTTACCGATAAATTACAGCGCGCGCTTGGTTTTGATCAAGCGCACGCTAACACCTTAGAAATTCAAGATGGTTATCTTACGGGCAAGGTGCTGGGAAACATTATTGATGGCGCAGCTAAAGCCCGCTGCCTCGAACAAGCGTGCCAGACACTGAATTGCAATAAAACGCAAGCAATTGCGATCGGGGATGGAGCCAATGATTTGCTCATGATGGCTGGTTCAGGTCTAAGTATTGCTTACCGCGCTAAACCTTTGGTAAAAGAAAAAGCCGACGCGGCTTTTGACCGGGTCGGCTTAGATGCTGCTTTAGCTTTATTGCGCTAAATTACATGCGCTCAAAAATGGTTGCGATTCCCTGACCGCCACCGATACACATCGTCACTAACGCATATTTACCATTCACGCGCTGCAATTCATGAAGGGCTTTGGTTGCAATGGCTGCACCAGAACAACCAATAGGGTGACCCAAGGCAATTGCGCCGCCATTCACGTTGGTTTTTGCCGGATCCAAACCTAAGCCTTTAGTCACAGCCAATGCTTGCGCCGCAAACGCTTCATTCGATTCAATCACATCAATTTGGTCTAATTTCAAGCCAGCCCGCTGCAAGGCAATTTTGGTTGCAGGAATGGGGCCTTCGCCCATAATTTCATTGGGAACACCAGCAATGGCATAAGACACTAAACGCGCTATCGGCTTATGACCTGCCTTAGCCGCAGCTTCAGCTGCAGCCAAAACAAAAAAGGCTGCACCATCATTAATACCGGAAGCATTTCCTGCGGTAACTGAGCCCCCTTCTTTTTTAAAGACGGCCTTCATTTTGGCTAAGGTTTCCATCGTTGTCTCGGGCTTGCAATGTTCATCGGTATCAAAAACCACCTCACCCTTACGAGTTTTAATGGTAATCGGCACAATTTGTGATTTAAAGCGCCCTTCTTTAATCGCAATCCCGGCCCGGCGATGAGACTCAACAGCTAAGGCATCTTGTTCTTCGCGAGTAAGCTTCCATTTCTCCACTAAATTTTCCGCAGTAACCCCCATATGACCTACTCCGAATGGGTCGGTTAAGACTGCCACCATCAGATCAAGCATTTTGCTATCACCCATGCGGGCACCACTACGCATTGCGGGCGAGCCGTACATGCCTCTAGACATGACTTCGACGCCGCCGCCAATGCCGTAATCACAATCATTCAACATAATTGCTTGCGCGGTAGTCACAATCGCTTGTAAGCCAGAACTGCATAAACGATTAATAGCCATGGCTACCGATTCCATCGGTAGGCCTGCTTGAATTGCTGCAACCCGAGCCACATAGGCATAACGGCTATCAGTCGGAATCGTATTCCCAACCGTTACATAATTAATTTCCTTAGGATCAACGCCAGAACGGGCAATTGCCTCTTTCATTACGATGCCGCCTAATTCAGATGGCTCAAAACTACTTAAGCCGCCACCAAAACTGCCAATTGCAGAGCGCACCGCACTTAATACGACGACATCACGACTCATTTAAATTCTCCTCATTTATTCCAGATAATCACTATTATTATCGCCTTTATAAACAATTTCCTCAGTTTTTATATTTCTACCACCAAATCATGCCCCTGGGCTTGCACTACCGTAGCGCGAATAAATTCGCCTGCCCGGTAGCGTTTTGAAGCTTTATTTGTGGGTAAGATTTTAACTAAGCCATCGATTTCTGGGGCATCTCCGGCTGTTCTGCCAATACCCCCGCTACCATCCACTCGATCAACCAAAATACGCAGGCGCTGGCCCACTAGCTTTTGTAACTTAGCAATCGAAATACTTTCTGCGCGGGACATAAACTGGCTCCGCCGTTCTTCGCGCACTGCCTCAGGTACGGGATTGATTAATTCATTGGCTTGGGCACCAGCGACCGGCGAATAAGCAAAACAACCTGCCCGATCAATTTGCGCTTGGCCCATAAAGTCTAATAAATGGTCAAATTCGGCTTGGGTTTCACCAGGAAACCCGGCAATAAAGGTGCTGCGAATAATGAGGTCGGGGCAAAGAGCGCGCCAAGCTTGAATACGCTCAAGGTTTTTTTCCCCGCTCGCAGGTCGCTTCATTCGCTTTAAAACATCGGGGTGTGAATGCTGCAAAGGAATATCCAAATAAGGCAATACGCCGTATCCATACTCAGTAAACTCAGCCATTAAAGGCACGATACTATCCACATGAGGATAGGGATATACATAATGCAGTCGCACCCACGCTTCATGTTTGCGCGCTATTTGATTGAGCGCTGCCACCAAATCAAATAAGCGCGTTTTAATTGGTTTGCCATCCCAAAAACCCGTACGATATTGAACATCTACACCATAGGCGCTGGTATCTTGAGACACCACCAATAATTCCTTTACGCCCGAGGCAAATAAACGCTCTGCTTCACTTAAGACTTCACCAATCGGCCGCGAAACTAAATCTCCACGCATGCTCGGAATAATGCAAAAGGTGCAACGATGGTTACAACCTTCAGAAATTTTTAAATAGGCATAATGTTTTGGCGTTAGCTTTACACCAATATCGGGCACTAAATCTGTAAAAGGATCATGGGGTTTTGGTAAATGCAGGTGAATCGCTTGCATTACCTCTTCAGTTGC
>CAILUH010000040.1 GCA_903837335.1 uncultured beta proteobacterium
ACTCACCATACTCATATAGTTATTAATCAGCTTTAATTTAATCGCATTACCTACTGGGCCGATATGCATAATATCTTTGCCAAAATTTTCTAATAAGGGCTTAACCTCATTGAGGATAGCTTCATCTGCGCCAACCAAAACCAATAAGTCGCCTTTTTCAGCATCTGCGGGAGTGCGTCCCATTGGCGCGTCAATGGCTCTTAATCCCAGCGCTTTAAGACGTTCGACAGTTTTCATAAAACGGGTTGCATTGCCCGTACTCATTTCGATTAAAAGCGCATTCTTTGGCATGCTTGCCGCTGCTCCATTTGTACCGAATAGCGCCTCATCAATAAAATCAGAGTCGGGTAGCATCGTAAAAACGTAATCCGCGTTCTGCGCAGCATCGGCAGGAGAATTGGCAAGCCGGCAATTTGTATAGGACTTAAATTCAGCCATTGCCTGGGGATTAATGTCATAAACTGCTAATTCATGGCCAGCCTTAGCAAGTCGCAATGCCATTGGGCGCCCCATCACTCCTAGGCCAATAAAGGCGATTTTTTTAATTTCCATGAAAGCCTCAAAATAAATTACGCATCCTAAACTTCATACCCACTCATGGTGTCTCATGAATGTGTTGCTTTATTAGTCTGGCTTAGCCCCAGAATCCTTAATTAATTTGCTGTATTTTTGCGCCTCAGCATTCACAAATACTGCAAACTCTTTGGGCATTAGTGGTGCAGGAACTGCGCCTTGTGCTGATAAGAGTTCATAAAAATTTTTCTCTGCCGCAATTACGCCAATATCAGCAGCGATCTTATCGACAATCTGACTATTTGTTCCTCTGGGCACAAAAATGCCTTGCCAATTTTCAATATTAAAACCAGGAAAACCAGATTCTGAAATAGTCGGCACTTGTGGCAACAAAGGTGATCGCTTAAGGGTCGTGACCGCTAATGGTCGCAATTTTCCAGCAATGATATGCGGCAATGCTGGTGGAATACCGGCAAAAAATAAATCAACCTGACCACCTAACAAATCGGTAATTGCTGGAGCTCCACCTTTATAGGGAATATGCGTCATCGATACGCTGGCCATTAATTGAAAAAGTTCACCCGCTAGATGTTGTGGTCCGCCACTTCCAGAAGAGGCGTAATTGACTTTACTGCCTTGGGTTTTAATCATTTGCAGTAATTCCGGCATACTTTTTACTGCTGACTTGCTATTAACTACCAAGACTAAAGGGGATGATGCAACGCGTGCTACCGGAATAAAATCTCGACTGGGATCAAACGGCATCTGAGGATATAAATAAGGGTTAATAGTGATTTCAGCAGGCGATGCTAAGAGCAAGGTATAGCCATCAGGGGGAGCTTTAGCGACTAAATCTGCGCCAATATTCCCGCCTGCTCCAGGCTTGTTTTCTACAATGACTTGTTGCTTCCATAGTTGGCTAAGCCTTACCGCTAAGGCTCTACCTACAACATCCGTTGCGCCGCCAGGCGGAAATGGCACAATAATCTTAACGGGCTTATCTGGATAAGAAGACTGGGCAAGAGCTACAGTTCCATAGCTTGCAACCAAAAACAGAAGTAGTAATAAAAATTTGAATTTAATCCGCATATTATTTCGCACTTCTTCTTTGTTAAAAAATGTCAGGCTATTAAGCGTGACTTTGCTTAATTAACTACCCCGCCAATTACTTCAACCATTTTTTTGCTGGGATCAACCCGTAAAATTTGTCCGCTCTGTAAGGCCTGAGTAATGTCTTCAGTAAAGCCACTCAGCATGCTGATATCGCCCTGCGC
>CAILUH010000041.1 GCA_903837335.1 uncultured beta proteobacterium
CCATTGAAAAACATTTACGCCAGCTAGGGCGCCCAATGACTGCTTTTGCCCATTGTGAGCTGCGCTCACCGCAGCAATTCGATGATCAAGGTTTTATAGCATTTAATCAGGAGTACGTTAAACAGTTGGCGGCCTGGGGTATTTATCAAGCTGCGGTAGATGGGAAGAGCGCTATTAATCCTGTTGCCAGAACCAATGTATGCCCAGAACATCATGGCCCACAAGTCGTTTCCATGTTGGCTTTTACCTATACCGTGCCAGACACTCAGGCTGCAACTAGTTTTGTTTTGTCGGGCGGTGGTGATGCGAGAAAAGGTGCTGAACCCTATAAGGATCGCATTATTGCTTATGGCGATATTTCACCAGCTGGCTTAAGTCAAAAAATGCGCTTTGTAATTGCAGAGATGGGTGCCCGGCTTATGGCGCTGGGCTTGACATGGCAAGATGCGACGAAAGCACAGGCCTATTCGATTCATAATATTACTGATTTAGTGAGCGAGTTACTATCTAAGCCTGGCTTAATACCGAATGGCCTTTGTTGGCATTTTGCCAGACCGCCGGTCGCGGGCTTGGAGTTTGAGATGGATCTGCGTGGTTCTGTTAATGAATTATTTTTGAATGAATAGCAAGATGACAAGTACACCCAAAAAAATTCGCGTGGCTATTGCTGGGCTTGGAGCGATTGGAAAATCACTAGCGACTAAATTAGCTGCAGGTGTTGTTCCAGGAGTTGAACTGACTGCAGTCTCGGCTAAGAATCACGATAAAGCTGAAGCCTTTGTGAAGACATTGGCACACCCTGTAAAGGTATTACGTATCGAGGAACTAGAGCCCTATGCAGATGTGGTGGTGGAGTGTGCACCGGCTGAATTCTTAGGCGATATTATTGGCCCATTTCTAAAGCAACAAAAGAAAGCAATAGTGCTATCGGTAGGCGCAATTTTATTTAGACCTGATTTAGTTGAGTTGGCTAAGCAAACTGGTGGTGTAATTATGGTACCTACTGGCGCCTTAATTGGCTTGGATGCTATGGTTGCCGCTGCTGAAGGTAAGATTCATTCTGTGCGCATGATTACCCGTAAGCCCCCGAAGGGTCTTGAGGGTGCACCTTATTTAATTGAGAATGGTATTTCTGTGGCAGGCTTAACAGAGCCTCTAAAAGTATTTACTGGGAACGCTAAAGAAGCAGCAAAGGGATTTCCAGCCAATTTGAACGTCGTTGTGGCACTTGCGTTAGCGGGTATCGGACCAGATAAAACATTTTTAGAGATTTGGGCTGATCCGACTGTGACGCACAACACGCACACCATAACTGTTGATTCAGATTCGGCAAAATTTAGCATGACGATGGAAAACATCCCCTCTGAAAACCCACGTACTGGGCGTATCGTGGCACAGAGTGTAGTTGCAATGCTAAGAAAGCTCGCCTCCCACTTTCAGGTGGGGACTTAAGCAATTTTAAAATCATGTCTATTAATAGATTTCTTAAAGGTTTCTAATGAATTTGACTGCGGAACAAAAAGAATCCATTCGCTTGCGGTATTTAGAGGTGGATACATCAAATGTTGCTGATGTTTTAGATAACTTGAATTTATTACAGCAAGGATTAGCAGCTGACTTTGGTCCTTACCCTGAAACGTGTAAGCGCATGGCAGGGTGGGCCTATACCATTCGAGGGCAGATGACGCCATATGCTCAAGGTGGTGATGTCGATAAGATGGCAGCATGTCAAGGTTTGTCTCCGGGCGAGATCAGTGTCTGGAGCGGCAATGGCGAAGGTATTTGTTATTTTGGCGAGTTAATTGCGTTGGGCATGAAGGAAAGAGGGTGTGTAGGTGCATTACTCGATGGTGGCATACGAGATGTACGCTGGCTTGGAGAGCATCAATTTCCCGTTTTTGCGCGCTATAAAACCTCGGTCCAATCGATTGGCAGGTGGAAAGTAAATGCTTGGCAGATACCGATTTATCTTCGTGGACACGATGGATGCAATGTAACCGTCCGCCCCGGCGATTTCATTCTGGCAGACGAAGATGGTGGCATTGTTATACCAGTCGAGATAGTGGAAAGTGTCTTAATCGAGGCGGAGCGCTTAACCGTGATCGAGAAAAATATCCGCACAGAAATTGCCAGTGGTCTTAGTCTTGCAGAGGCATTAAAAAAATATGGGCATGTTTAAGGCCTGACCGAATGCATTCAATTCTTTAAATACTTGACTAAATTACTTGACAATTAGCAAAGATTCAGATACAGTGTAGGTTCTGGTCGGGACTCGTTCTGACCAAGAGGTCGGAGCTAGAACCAATAGGCTATTGTCAAGGATGCCCGGCCTCTCAAAAGTAATTAGCAGTTAACTGCCAGAGACATACTGGTGAGATAGGGAAAATTTCCCTCCAGCGGAATACTGGTAAACACAGGCTAAGCTGCAGAGATAAGTACTGCCAGTCAATACCCAAAATTCATTGTTGAAATCGCGCTTAAAACCGGCCTAGCCGGTGTTTTGCTTCGTTCGTTTATTGGTCAAGCTTGGTAATTTTATTGCCTTGAATACCTACACCAGCCATTAACCCTTTTTGACTAAAGATAAAGGCGTAAATATCGACCTGCGTGTTGATCGAGGTCATTGAGGTCGCAAATCCTTGGTCGACCACAACAATGCTAGGACCAGTACCTATTTCAAAGCCTTGTGTCGAGTTAAGTGCGTCAAGTGCGCCTTCTTTCATAAAAAATAGCGCATAGCCATATTGTTGCGCCCCAGCTTGCAAACCAAATGAGCCGCCAGCAGTATTGTAGTAAGCAGTTGGCTTTTCTTTTTTCCACAACACGCCTTCGCCATATTGGCCACCAACAATAAAGCCTGCTTTAGTAATTTCTGGAAAGACCAGAACAGCTATTGCCGATGTATTTAACTTTCTCGCCTCAGCATTTTCTTTCAGCAAATTAGTTAGGGCCACCTTAGAACTTGTGTTTAAGTCAGAAACGTTTACAGCTGTTGCAGACGAGCTAAATAGCAGCAAGATAACCAAACTAGAAATTACAAGATAAATACTGTGGACGATTTTTTTCATTGAGATTTTAAAAATTAATTTGATAAAAGTAGTTTATTCTATATTTTTTAAATTATATCAAGGTCGCTGCATGAGTCATTCATCTCGCCGTTACTTTTTACAATCTTCTGCGCTTGGTGTTGTTACCTTAATTGCAAACCCTTCGCATGGCAATACTACTGACATTCGCAAAATTACCCCACCAAATTTTAATGACGCTTATTTAGGTCAACGAATTCTGTGCTATCGCCCCATGAGACATGGCTCACCCAATTTAAGTGTAGTTAAAGAGGGAAATAAAATCATTGCTCACAATTATGGCCATGGTGGGAGTGGTTGGACTTTAGGCCCTGGATCTGCAAATTATGTTAACGAGCTGCTGATCAATTCTAAGTATGCGCTGGACCTTGCTAATAAAGCGACACCTATAGCCATCATTGGTGCTGGCGTAATTGGTCTTTTCACGGCCTATGATTTAAACAAGCGGGGTTTTAGCAATATTACGATCTACGCTGATCGAGTCGACTCATTAACTTCTCATAATGCTGGCGGTTTATTGGCACCGGTGTCTATGGATAATTCTCCTGATATGCAGGTCACGATTGACCGTATCGGGGTAGAGGCCTACCGCTTTTATAATGGCATTGCTAAAAATAAGAATAAGGACTTTAAAGGAGGCGCATTAATTGTGCCAACCTATTTTAATAATCGCCAAGACTCAGGATTAGAGCCTTATGTTGGCGTGGTCATGCAGCCAGCAAAAGAGGTGATATTGGACTTTGGTAATGGCACTACCCGACCAATGGTAGTTTATGACGATGGCATTTATATGGATACCGCAACCTTGATGGGAGAATTGCATCAATATATTAAGGCTCACAATATTTCAATTGATAAAAAGAAAGTCAATTCTTTTGCAGAGGTTCAGCAAAAATTTATTTTTAACTGTAGCGGTCTGGGATCAAGTCAATTAGCAAATGATGCCGAAGTGGTGCCAGTTCAGGGGCATTTAATTATGCTGAAAAACCAAATACCGCAGAATATGAACTATATGATTTTGGTTTACTTTGGAGAAGGCAAAACTGAGGCGAATCAAAAGGTAAAGCGCTCGTTCTATATTTTCCCTAAACGCTTAGCTAACTCAACACCCAAAGATATCGGCGTTATCGGCGGCACATTTATCGAGGGAGGTAATCCAAATACGCCTAATCTGAAAGAGTTTGATTTGCTTCTTAAGGGAGCCAAGGAGTTTTACGGCTTAAGCTAAAAATTGCTTTATCAGGTATGCTAGTAGTTCCCATATCTAATGGGTGAAAATATACAAAACAAAATTAAGAGGAGAGAACAATGCATTTTTATCAATCTATCTTAGGATCAGTTCTAGTGATTAGTGCTGGCGCTGTACATGCACAAGCTTCAAGCTTTAATGGCGCATTTGGTCAGCTTGGTATTGGATATGAGCAATCGTCGCCAAGTTCAGTGAGTGGCTCAGCAGCATTTAACGGATATTCTATTCCCGCTAACTCAACCATGGGAAATTCA
>CAILUH010000042.1 GCA_903837335.1 uncultured beta proteobacterium
AGGGCAGCCAATAGCAGAATTTCAGGAAGGACTTGCCAGCCCAGCCAAGCGCCGAGCGCAGCAAGTAATTTTGCGTCCCCTAGACCAATACCATCTTGTTTTTTTAGTAAGCGGTAGAGGAAATTGACGCCCCAGAGAAACCCAAAACCTAGAGCCGCACCAACTAAAGCACTCTCGCTTGAAGTGAAGCCTGGTTGATACAAAAAATTAAATACCAAGCCCGTCATTATCAGGGGTAGGGTGATGATATCCGGTAGGCGAAAGGTACGAAAATCAATTATTGCTAGCACGATTAAAACCATGATCAAAATAGCGCTAGCTAAAACCTGCGGGGTCTGATCAGGAAGCATATTTAAACGATTTGTCCTAAATTAAAAATGGGTAAATACAAGATCAGCACTAAGGCTCCAATTAGAAAGCCAACTACAGCAATTAAAACAGGTTCTAGGTTGCGACTGAATAATTTTAGTTGCTGACTTAATTGCAGGGATAAAGTGCTCGCACGCTGCAAAAGCATGGCTGGTAGGGTGCCGCTTTCTGAGCCAATACAAATCATCTGCCAAGTTTGTCGATCAAAATATCGATAATAGGGATCGGCTTTAAAAATCGCTTCGCTAAGCGGCCAGCCTTGGGCAAGCAAAGTAAATACATTAGCGCTGAGGTCGTGGGTGAGCCAATGATTGGAAGAGCGAGCCGTAATTCGTAGGGCATCGAGTAAAGGAATTTCAGCATTTAATAAATGACCCAAGTTACGACACCAAAAAGATAGTGCTGCTAGTCGCAGTAACTCGCCTAGCAAAGGAATTCTTAGCCATGCTCGGTCACAATAATTCTGTAAGCGAGGTGAATGGTGCCAAGCAGCAAACCACAAAACTGCAAGCGCACTAAAAAGGCACAAAATTTCTAAAAAATACAGTTGCAAAGTAGTAGCGCAATGAAGTAGAACCTGAGTCGCCCATGGCAGCTCGGCTTGAAATTGGGAAAAGACATCACGAAAAATAGGAATAACCCAAAAAGCCATCACGAAGAATAAAAAAAGTGCTGATGCAACGGTAATACAGGGGTAAGCCAGAGCCTGTTGAATTTGTTGACGTAGTTCCATTTGGGCCGCGAGCTTGGTCGCAATCGAGTCAAGCGCTAAACTTAATTGACCGGAGCGTTCGCTAATTTCAACTAAGCTAACAAAACTATGGTCGAGTTCATAATTGGCCTGACGTAGGCAGGTAGAAAAACCATTCCCTTGCCGTAATTGGGTTTCTAATTGAGAAATAAATGCGTGCCAACGCAGTGGCGCAGATTGACGCAATAAGATTAAGCTATTTAGCAAGGGCAGCCCCGCATTTAACAAGATAGAAAGTTGGCTGGCAAAGCTGCATTGATCACGCAGGCTAAATGGCTGACGCAAAAAAAGGGGGCTTAATAAATCACGACGTAATAAAGTAAACAGCATAAGAGGGCTAACTTCTATTGAATCTGCCGATACAATTCGGCCTCACTAATGGAGCCATTACTGACTTGTAATAAACCTGCCGATAAGAGGTTGAGATAGCCCAACTCCTTTGCTTGATGACGCAATTGTTGTGTGCTAGCGCCATCACCATAAGCCTGTACAAGCTCACCAGTAAAAGGAATAACTTCATGAATGCCCAAGCGCCCGAAGAAGCCATTACCGTAGCAGACGCTGCAACTATTACCGTTGTTTTGACAGGCACTACAAATACGGCGCACTAAACGCTGGGCACTCAGACAATGCAAACAACTACTCAGTGCTTCGGAGTTAATGCCCAAATAGTGGAGTCGATCAATTGCCCCAAGGGCATCTTGCGTATGCAAGGTACTTAAAACTAAGTGACCCGTTTGTGCTGCTTGAATAGCAAGTTCAGCGGTTGCCTGATCACGAATTTCACCAATCATCATGACATCAGGATCTTGACGTAATAATGCCCGCAGTATGGTTGGAAAATCAAGCCCAGCCTTGGGTTGATAGGCCACCTGATTCACCCCTGCTAAGTGGATTTCAATCGGGTCTTCAATCGAACACAGATTACTGCGCAAGTGATTCAGGTGTTGTAAAAAAGTATAGAGTGTGCGGGTTTTACCGCTCCCAGTAGGGCCGCATACCAAAATCAAGCCGTGCGGTTTTTCAATTGCGCGTTGCGCAATGGCTAGTTGCTCCGGTAATAAGCCCAGCTGATCAAGCGCTAGATCAGCTAAATTACTTGGCAATAAACGAATAACCATTTTTTCGCCATAGAGAGTCGGTAGACATGAAACACGACAATGGATGTTGGCCTGATTTAAGGTAAGTCCGATACAAATCCGCCCATCTTGTGGAATACGTTGTTCAGCGATATCAAGGCGCGCTAAAATTTTAATGCGGGTAATCAGTCGTTCGTGCAGCGATTTATTTTGCCGACTAAGAACATGCAGGTAGCCATCAACCCTAATACGGATTAAGGTAATGTGTTCTTGGGGCTCAATGTGAATATCGGTTGCACGAGCCGAAATTGCTTTAGCTGCAATTTCTTGCCATGCGCGAATAATGAGAGAGTCATCGGCTAAGATCGTCAAGCTTAGACGGTTTGATTAGCAGTGGGTCGATATAAGCGGACGGTTTTAATACCATGATCGTCAAATTGCATAATCTCCATTACTACCCCAGCAATTTTAATGCTCACATCATGCTCTGGAATTTGTTCTAGATCCTCTAAAATTAAACCATTTAAGGTGCGGGGCCCATTAATTGGTAAGGTAATTTGCAAGAGGCGATTTAGATCCCGCAAGTTTGCACTACCGTTTGCTAAGTAGGTACCATCTGCTTTCCACTGAGTCTCATGGGATAAATTAGAGAATGAAGTAGTGAACTCGCCAATGAGTTCCTCAACAATATCTTCAAAAGTGACTAAACCCATGACATCGCCATATTCATTTACTACGAGACTAAGTCGTTGCTGGTTATCTTGAAAAAATTGCATTTGTTGTAGTACCGGCGTACCACTAGGGATAAAGTAGGGCTCTTGTAGTAATTCCAAGAAATCAGCATGGGTTAGTTCGTCATTGCCCAAAAGAGACAAGGCTTTTTTAACTGACAAAATACCAATAATGCGTTCGGTGTCACCTGTGATGACGGGCAATTTATTGTGATAGCAGGTTTCTAGCTGTTGCACAACTTCATCAATGGGCCGCGATAAATCGAGAATTTCAATTTTCGCTTTTGGCGTCATGACATCGTCAACCAAAATGTTTTTTAAATTAAATAAGTTCAATAAAATATTGCGGTATTGACTGGAGACAAAATGATTCGACTCTAAAACTAAGCTACGTAATTCATCGGCTGACATAGCTGCATTATTGCCAGCCGTTGAAAGCCCAAACAAGCCCATTAAGCCAGAGACAAAACGATTAATGAACCATAGCAAGGGCTGGAGAATATAGGTGAGGGGTAGAATAATCCAGCTGACCTTGCTAGCAATAGCTTCAGGAAAAGCGGCGCCGATTACTTTCGGCGTAATCTCACTAAAAATAATAATTAATAAAGCAATTACGATGGTCGAGATGGTTAAAACGAAACCACTATGACCAAATAAATGGAGTGCCAAACTGGTGACTAAAATAGGCAGAATGGTATTAATGAGGTTGTTAGAAATGAGTAATACGGAGAGCAAAGAATCGATGCGTTGCAATAAGCGCTCAGCAATTGCAGCCCCAGGATTGCCTTGACTTGCTAGCAAACCTAAGCGATGACGATTGGCGGCTAGCATACTGGTTTCGGACATGGAAAAAAACCCCGAAAGCGCAAGTAAAAAAATCACTAAGACTGCTTGGCTCCAAAGGGGCCAAGCGTCAAAAAAAGAATCCATGATATGTTCCTAAAGTGGACAATGAGCGTTTTAATATAGCAAACATCAATCAAAAACGCGTCAGATGATGTAGATTAAGTTGTCAGTACTTACTGAATTGTTAAGAATGCCTAAAAACGCCTCGCCGCCAGTTTCTTTAGCGCCTTCCAGCTCTGGCTGCGTCATATCTGCCCCCTTTGGCAAATTAGGCATTCAGACTGAAATGGTCGACGGCAGTTTGATGGTGACTAAAATTAGCTATTTGTCATTACAGACCCGCTTACAAGCGCCGAATAATGACTTAGCTAAAGAAGTAGCTCGCCAGTGTGCCCAATATTTTCAGAATGCTAAATTTGTTTTTGATCTTCCACTTAAACCAGTTGGCACGGAACATCAGCAAAAAGTGTGGGCTGCGGTAGCCAAAATTCCAACTGGATTAACCGCCACCTATGGCGAGATCGCCAAAAAAATACATAGTGGCCCGCGTGCTGTAGGTAGTGCATGTGGCGCTAATTATTATCCCTTAGTGATACCTTGTCATCGCGTGGTGGCGGCTAAGCGACTGGGGAGTTTTATGCAAGAGGATTCCCCTGGGTTTTATCGGCAAATTAAACAATGGCTATTGCGGTATGAAGGCGTTAATCTTGACTAACTTCGCGCCGCCGCCCTTTTTAGTGGCCGTGTAGCCCAATAAAAAAATAGTTGGATTAAGGTATTCGAGTGTGCCGCTATTTTGGTAAAACGATAAAACCAGGCGACGGCACGGCGAGAAATTTTGTGGGGATGGATAGCAGTGATTTTTTCATCGCTTGCTAGTTTGTCGAGGGTTAATACGGCTAAACCAAGGGCTAGTAAACAAAAACGCCGCATCCCAATTTCTGCCTTAGGAATATAAAGGATATAAGCGAGCGCAGCATCCAGTTTTTGGATTGCCAACGCCAACAACTCAGCGTGAGTTGAATTTTGTGGCAACCATGAAACACCCCGTGCTTGATCGTCAAGTGAGTCTTTTAAAATATTGGTCATTTGTAGTGCTTGGCCAAAAGCAATTGCGAGCGACTCTTGCTTGGCAATAGCTTGGGCAAATTGAGGTGAGTGGGCAGCAAAAAGACTGGTAAGCATTTCACCCACTACACCAGCAACGACATAGCAATACTCTTCAAATTCCTGAAGATTCTTTAACCCTAAGGGATTTTGTTTGGCATGAAAACG
>CAILUH010000043.1 GCA_903837335.1 uncultured beta proteobacterium
AGCGTACTGCAATTTAATTGTCTGCACATCGGTTGAAGTAGGCGCATCAATGGAATCAATTAATGCTGCAATCCGCTGAATATTACTCGCGTAATCAGTTACAACAATAGTGTTATTGCCTGGATAAGCATTAATTGTATTGTTTGGTGAAACTAACGGTCGCAATACGGGTAATAAGTTATTGGCCGATTCATAGTTCAACTTAAAAACCCGCGTAATGATTTGATCACCCTCTTGCTTGGTCTTTCCCGTTGAAACCGAAGTGCTTACTAATTTTGCATCAGCTTGGGTCACAACCCGATACACTCCGTTAACTTCGACCAAAGCAAAACCTGCAGTACGTAGCGCAGTAGAAAAAGAATCTAAAGCCTTTGCTTTGCTGACTGGCTTATTGCTGATGAGATTAATCGTCCCCTTAACTTGCGGGTCAACCAGAATAGTCTGACCTGTAGCCTTAGCGACAACACTTGCGACTGAGTCGATGTCAGCGTTCATGAAAGATAAAGTGACGGTACCAACTTCACTATTACTAGCTACGCTAGGGGTCGTTTGCGCCATCACCATCGCTGGCGCTAAAACAAAATCGCCTATTAAGCAACACAGTAGAAATTGTAAGCAAGCTTTCCGCAAGCTATTGTGCGAAAAAAATAAATGGCGTGCCCCACTACTCGCGCCCTTTAGGGTCAGCTGAGTTTGTTTCGCTAACTGAATTTGCTGGATTAATTTCCTAAACTGCATCCGTCTTCTATTCCACTATTCATCGCCATTTAATATTGCATGCGGTAAATGTCACCGTCTTTTTTGCCTAATAAAGACAATAATCCAATCAACGATTCTTCAGCCTCAGCTGAGGCTGAAGCAGCGCCAAAAAAATGTAAACCAGAGCTCGTTCCAGCCCCTACACTGCCTTTACCGTTCAATAACAAAGGTCCTACTGTAGTGGTGAGGTTAAATACTGTACCAGTTTGCGCCAAATTAACCTTCATTTCATAGCTACCTAAGGGTTTTACCGGACTAATTGGGCTACTTAGGCTGCTCATCATAATGCGAATTGCTCCCACTGTCTCCTGGCCTATTTTAAGCTCTGTCCAGCGAGCAGAT
The DNA here is from genome assembly GCA_903837335.1 of uncultured beta proteobacterium. Taxonomy (GTDB): domain Bacteria; phylum Pseudomonadota; class Gammaproteobacteria; order Burkholderiales; family Burkholderiaceae; genus Polynucleobacter. The sequence goes on from CAILUH010000043.1 coordinate 1,102, forward strand.
AACTGGCCACGGGGCCGAAGCGTACTCCATGGATTGCCTAAGCCCTCTAAGATCGTGGCGGGCAAGCTGATTTCACCACTAGCAATGACTGCCTGCCCTAATTTCAAACGGATTTGTAGTGGTTGATCGAGCGCCGAAAAGCCGAGGGCTACACCACACTCCCCTTTGAATAGACTGCACTGAGAGGTCCAATGAAAACGCTCAGTTAAGGCGCTTGCTTCGCGACAGCCACCCCCGACTAAATTCGGCTCCGCAAACCCCAGTGCTGCACTCCCTTGCCAAATCGTGCCGATCGGTTGATGTAAGGTGACCCGACAGGCTGTTTGACTGCTAACCAAGCTAGTAAACCAGCTCGCTGGAAGTTGATTGACAATGATGAGCAATATAGTAAATAGCACAGCAAGCCACAACAACTTCGGCAAGTGTCGGCGCCCTGAATCTAGCCTTATTTTCATTTGGACAAAACGCCGTCTAGCAAGGAAACATTACTGGAATAACTGGAGGCGCTCGTTTGCACCAAACTAGCGCTTAAATTGACGATTGCAGTCGAAGGTGTGGCGACCAGCTCGATTCTTTCTGGGTATAAGCGCCAACTGATGCGCAACTCTTCAAGCACATCAACTACCACTGCAAACATCACATCGCTAGCCTGCAATTCAATCCGTGGCGGATTTTCTACACCCAAGCGCAGAACACTTGGCTTTAGGCCTCGCGCTATTAAAACATTCCGAATTTTTTGTAACTCAGCCTCGTCAACTAAAACGACTGTTTCGAGTTGCAAAGGCTTAGCTTTAGATAGCTTAATTAAATTTTCTAATTGGGCCCACTGCGCAGGGCGTAAAGACATCTGCCCTTCCAAGAGTTGGACATAAGGAGCGGCCCAAAATTGCATTACAGCCCAAAGAATGCCAAAAATACATATCGTCACCAATATTTTTTGTTTCCTATGTGCCAAGTTCATCAGGCCAGCGAAATAGAATGTAGTCCCTTCGCGGGTGGTTTTAATCTGTCTTAATGCAGTAAGCGCTGCCTGCATAGATCCAGCCCATTGATTTAGGGTAGTCCTGATATTTTTCAACTGCTCTTTGAGTGAGAAAGGGGTCATCAATTTGACTCCTTGATGCTGTTACCTAATCCTGCATAAGGCTCTAAACGAAAGCGATCGTTACCCAATTCACTCACCATCATTCCCAATAATTGCGCTTTGACAATGATCTCACTAGCACTTATAGGGCTTGCATTAGGCTTAAATTCAAAGTCGACATGAAAGCCATCGTAAGTAATTTTTTGTAAGGTCTCTTTCCCTAGGGCAACTTTTAATTGCTGTAGTTTTGCTGCCATTGGCACAAAATCAGCGTCGGTGCTTAATCCTTTTCTACGCTCTTCTTGGGTTAACTGTTTAACTAACGTGGTGACTACAGAGTCTGTCGTTTTATTTTGTGCTAGCAGCGCAACTGAGGTTGGAGATAGGAATTGAGTGGCAGTCATTTCCAAATTTCGCCCCCAACGCCAATAATCAACTGCAAGCCAAGCGGCGTTCAAACTAAAGCCAATGAAAATACTACCGATAGCATAAATCGCCCAACGAGAAGGCGTTAACCATAGATCACGATCAGTCCAAGATTGATAGACGTTAGAGAGGCCACTTAATCCCTTGGTTTGTGGCGCTTGCCAACGCGCATTTAACTTCAAGGGGGTTTTACGCGTGTTAGGTGTTGCTAGCATTAAGTTAAGGCTAGCTGCAGCTATATCGGTGCGGCAGCTAAAGGCTATTGCACTAGGCGCTAACCAATCCCAAGACCATTCAACCGGCGTGACTGAACCCATGGTACTGGGTAAATTTACGCTCGACACTTGATTGTCTGCCACCTGTTCAACCCAGGCTAATCCAACTTGCTCATTTTTACGCCAAGTAAAAATTACTGTATTGTCATTATTTTTGTAAGCTAAGCTGGGAATAGTAATTTCTTGCGCGGCATTGACTAATGAAGAGTCACCCTCTTTGATATAAGACAAGACTAAGCAATCGGGAATAAAACGCATCCGCGGCGCAAGTAAGGTAGCGAGTTGTTGGTTAAGCCAATAAAACCAAGCTCGATCAAGGATGGCTAAGGTTCTTTGTGAGCCAATTTGGCCGGGTAATGGCGGTAAGGCGTGGACTATGACACCATCAGTTCCTGCTAATAAGTATTCCTCAACCAAGCTAGGTAATACCTGTTGTAATTTTTTCGCCTTGACTAAAGGAACTTTGGTTTCTATTAAACGCACATCCAGCGTTGGAATCAATACCAACACTTCATCAGCGTAGGGCATCGATTCCGGACTACCAACACCATGTTGTCCCACTGCAGTATCTTCAGCAGTTTCTTTAGCTGGGTGTTCACATAGATACCAAGCAAATTGATCGGCACGAGAACTTTCTGCCACCTTGCTAGTCGCACTAGCAAATGGTTTTGGAGGGCAATGAATAATTAAT
>CAILUH010000044.1 GCA_903837335.1 uncultured beta proteobacterium
GATTAAAGTTACGATTTTGCAGTGTTGGCGCCGTGGGACTAGGGCTGCCATTTTGACTTGTAAAGTTAATATCAGTTGGAAATGCTGTCGACTGATTAGGATTTTGAGAAGCTAAGTTATAGCGTGCACCCAAACTGGTTTGCAACTCCCCAAAACGGCCCTCTTCAATCCAAAATACCGAATTTGAATTGCTTTTCGTGGGGGGCACAATCGCGTAGCTATTTGACTGCAAGTCGGTAGCATTTAGGCTTGCCCCAGTAAATTGAGCGCCGATCGTACCGCTCCACCCCAATATTTCTTTATGGGCCAATTCAAATCTAGCCTCATTTGCTTTATTGCTCCACTGCGTAAAAGCAGCACCATTATTGTTGTATTCAGTATGTAAATAATTGATATTTGCGGCATTAAATTTAAACGAGGAAAAACCGGCAAATGGATCACGAGTTTGATGACTAAAGTCGTAACGGTTTTGAGATTGTTGAATGAAGCCACCCTCACTGGTTGGTGTGCCATAGTTATGATTGAGGCGCTCAATTGAAATACCGGTATATCCAGACTGTCCTACATACGATGCACCTAAACCTAAATTATTTTGGTTGCTATAAGAAAATGGTAGTTTGCCGCTGTAAGGGACATTCACTGGCTCACCCGGATTAATTGCCCAGTTTGCATTGGGACCGTTGAGTTCAGCATTACCTGGAATACGATAGTTATTTGCATTATTTACTGCCGTATCTAAATGCAATGCAACTGAGCCGATCGCGGTATCGAGATCCAATGAGGCAGCCTTCCCTTGATTCACGCTTTCTACACTAGTATTGATTACACCGGTCGTGGCATCGGGTAGATTAGTGAGGATACGGTCATTCACAATATTGACTAAACCGCCGCTTGAGCCTGAACCATACATTAAGGCTGCTGCACCCCGTAAGATTTCAATTTGCCGTGCAGTTTGAAGCGGAGTTGCTACGGCATGATCGGCCGAAATATTTGAAACATCACCAACCGAAATACCGTTTTGTAAAATTTGTACTCTTGGGCCATCTAAACCCCGAATGACTGGCCGGGAAGAGCCCGAACCATAGCCGGTTGCAGATACACCCAATTCATTTGCTAACGTTGCCCCAAGCGTAACACCCAGTTTATTTTGTAGCTCATCGCCAGCCAAAATTTTTGTTGGCGTCAAAATGCTTTGGCCACCCTCCCGCGAACCGGTAACGTCAACTTGTAAAGAGTTGGCAACTTGATGTTGCGCTAAGGCTAGCGCACTTGAGCTCGACAGAGCCAAAGCAAAAGCCAGTTTATTTACTCTAAAATTACTCATTCCTACCTTGATCACTCTATTGCCAAGCAATAGTCTTAAAGATGTTTGCCTATAAAAGACAAACTGAATCTAAAAAGTGTTACAAGTTAAGGGTAGGAGGTGCCTGAGATTGATAAGGCCAAAACGCAGTTTGCTTGGCCTGGGAAATGAAAACTGCTGCAGACAGATCATTGCTCTGTTGCTGAAGATGAAAAGTAAAACCAACTGCAACAAGTGCGCCGCCCAATACTAAGGCATCGAATAAGTGGCAACTACTTTTAGCCCGTTCAGACTGAATTGGCCCAGCCTGTTTTACATGCTCAAAAGCCGTGCTTATTTGCGTTTCTACCCCCAAGCCCGAATGAACTATACCGTGGTAAAAACCAAGCCACTGGACGCCAACTACAGCCAGCGCCATCAAGCCTGAAAGCAGCAGGAGATGCGTTTTGCGTTTAATGGTGGTAGCTGAGATTAGGGACATTGCCGGCTATTTTACTTAAATAGATAATGCCATTCTTAATGACACTATTTTTGGGCTTTTTTATAGTTGGCAACTGCTTCTTTTAAATCGCTATATTCTTCGCAACCAAAAGTGCAGGCTTTATCCAGTCTGGCTAATAAACCTTCAGCACCCGTTAAATTTTTATTGATCAGCATTAATTCTCCGTAATACTCTAAAGCGCCACGATGGGCGGGATCAATTTTAAGCGCAGCCTGATAATATTTTTCCGCGCCAACTAAGTCAGGCGGGGTTTTTTTGCGCAAGCTATAACCCATTAAATTATTCCAATCCGCTGAAGCCGGATCATTGGCTGTCTGCAGTTGTTTAATAGCGTCATCATATTTTCCCGCTTTAACTGCAATGCGAGCGTTAATTAACCAGACGGGATCAAATTTAACCGGCGGGGAATCGGCAGCGAATGCCATTCCACAAAACTGGCAAACTATAAAAAATGAAAGTAGGTATTTTTTCATTGCGTTCCTCATAAAGTTCCTTATTGACGTTGATACGAATTATAAAAATTATCCTGAATTACATAAGCCTTACCCTGCGCCTGTAAAACCAAATCTTGCGTAAGCGTCTGGACTGTATATTTCCAGCCATCGGGCAGCTTAAGGCGGGCAGCTAATTGCGCCAAATCATTCATGGACAAGTTAGGATCAGCAATTTGGGAATACGATTGCATGATGTAAATCTGCCCTTGGGGGGAAGTTAGTTGGTAAATTGGTGTGCCACTCTTGTAAATAAAAGCCGTATTTCGATTAACAACATTCGGCACAAAGAATTGTGTGCCTGCTAATTGCTGCTTGATACCCACATCCAAAGTTGCCCGTAAGCTCATTTCAATACCGCCGAAATTCTCAATGACATCTTGGGCTGTTTTGCCAGCAGCTTTAATCTCATCCATAGTCCAGTAACGCGGGCCATTCAGACGCACAAATGAGGCATCATTTTTTTTCTCAATTACTTTAACGTCGAGTGCTTTCCATAATGCTTCAGGACACGCGTTAAGACCCTGGGTATTAAATACTTTTACTGTCAGGGTGCCCAAATGACGCTTGCCATACAACACCTCGCAATAGCGTAGGTTACGTAAGCCTGATATCGATTTAGTGTACTGATTTTCTGAAGGAGGTGGATTTACCTCGTTCGCCTGAGTTTCTACGGCGGATGCAGCGAGGGGAATAAATAGCTGAGCGAAGAAAATAAGGCTTACAACACAGAACTTAGTAATTGTCATGATTAATTGAGTGAATAAATACGCTGGTTTGCTAAAATAGGCCAAAAATTTAGCTAGGGGTTTGATGTGCTGGCGCCCGATAGGGCTTAATTTTACCTACAAGCCAAAAGGTTAGTAAACCGCACAGCACTGCGCCATAGCCAACCCTGTTGTAATGCTCAATTTGTCCGCTTGGGCTAATAGTAATGACCATTCCAGCAATTACCGAGGCAATACCTGAGCCTAGCATTTGCACTGAACCAATTAAGCTCATAAAGGTTCCCCTATTTTTGGGCTCAATGACCTGACTTACCATGGCCATTGCTGGAATCATGCGCCCAGAAACCAAAATAAAAAATGCAGTGGAATTGATGAGTACCAACCAAATAGGTACAGGAACTAAATTCGTGGTGACGATGATCGGCACCAAACTCAATATTGCCAAGGCGCGAAAAGTACGTTCTTTGCCGTAGCGATCGGCTAAAGACCCAATATAACGCGAGCTCAACAAAGATGCGATACCACCAAACAGATAAACCAAGGAAATATAGGCATCCGGTACGCCTACATTCATGGTGAAGTAGAGCGCAATATACGGAATGACTGAAAACCCGGTCAACATAATCAAAGCCATAAAACCAAAAGCGATCAAGTGATCGCGTTGTATCACCAAGCGATAAATTTGTCGAAAGCGATTCCCATCCGCTTTATGGGCCAAATGACCGGCTATTGAAGGGATAAATTGGTAGCCTAACCAAAAAATAGCGCTGGCTAAAAGCGCAATAAAAATAAATGGCGCTCGCCAACCTAAAAAAGCAATGTGATTTGCCAAAAATAAACTTAAGGGCACGCCCGCAACGGTCGAGACCGAGAATGCTGCCATCACGGTACCGATAGCTTTACCACGGCGCTCAAATGGAATCGTATCAGCCACAATGGTTTGCACTAAAGAACCTAAGATGCCACCAAAGACACCCGCCAAAGCACGGGCAAGAAACAAGGACTCATACGACGTTGCTAGACCGCAAGCTAAGGTAGCTAGGGTAAAAGCAATGTAAAGAGTTAACAATAACTTACGCCGCTCGAAGCGATCAATATAGTACGTAGCAAAAACGCCCGCGATGGCAGCTGCAAAGGTATAGGAGGAGATAAGCAAGCCAAATTGATGCGTATTAATTTGGAAAGCACTAATAAATTGAGGTCCCAAAGGCATCATAATCATAAAATCCAGAATGTGAGTAAACTGAATTCCTGCTAGCGCAAAAAGAAAATAGCGCTCGCTTTTTTTGCTACCACCTAAAGATTGCAGTACTGAATTGGGGCTCAAGGGAATTTCCGCGATTTAACGTCTAAAATGAAGGGCTGCTTAATAATACTTAGATAGTATGTATTATTTAATCTGACTCAATTATCCTGTATCCCATGACGATCAAACGAATAATTCAATGGCTGTTACTAACTTCAGGGCTTTTTCTCACTTTCTTTGGCTTATTAACATTCATATTTGTATTTTTAGGTCTGTATCAGTTTGAATTATTTGATTTTCGCCTATCCTCAGGCGTTCGCGTAATTAGCGAATTGTCGATTTCTGGCTGTTTACTCTTAGCCATGGGTTTTGGCATAGACGATTATTTTAATGAATCAATTGCTTAAATAATAACGAAGGAAATATATGTTTAAAAAATCAGATTTTTTTATCCTACTAGCTGTAGTTATTTCATTTATAACTTCTGCTTATTTATGGTTTGTGGCGGGCGATAAAGATCAAGCTATTTTTACTTCGCTTTGGGTACCTTCTATTTTTGGCTTTGGAATTTACTTCAAGGTCTCCGCTTTATTGAGTAGAAAAGCATGAGTACTACTGTTCTCTTAATAATATCTGTCTTAGTATTTTTACTATTGATTACAGGTCTGGTCCTCATGGTGCGAGAATTTATGGGAATGATGGATGAAGCCTCTCCTGAAGTAAAACATTGGCTCGACACTAGCAACGACAAAAAATAGAAGTGATTTGACTGCTTAGTAAATCAGTGGCAAAAGCTTACGCACGTGTTTTTGATAATCGGAATATTCAGGAAAAGTGGTAACTAACCACTGCTCTTCTTTTCTCGATTTGATGTCAAAGAATAAAAAAATCAAACCTGCATAAGCAAGTGTTAGTTCGCCCTGGGTGATTAAAAACCAAGCAACAGATAGCAGAATGACCCCAAAATAAATCGGGTGCCGAACCAAACGATATAAGCCACTTCTGACAAATTTAGCGTCTACTTTTGGTCTGGGCAGTGGAGTAAGGTTGCTCCCTAACTGAAATGCGGCCACCACAGAAAAAACGCTGCTCGCCAAGAATAAGATCCAGCCAAGCCAAACAAGCCAATCACTTATTCGTCCTGTCCATAATTTTTCACCACTCAAACTACTCGGGCCGAAGAAAAGTAAAACCAATAATAAAGCTTGAATAAGGACATAGAGCCCCCCGCGCGCAAAAATGGAGGGTGGGCGTCCTGAGTTTGGTTTACCCTCCATGACTTGATCCTGTTTTAAGCATCCCTCAATGGTATGCCCTTTCAGAATATAATGAAGGCATTCTTCAATGCTTCTTTTTTAAAGACCTACTGCCATGAAAATGAATCTGCAAAAAACCCTATTATTTTCTTGTACTGCATTTAGTTTGTCATTCATGGTAGCGCCAACGGTGCTGGCACAATCGACAAGCCCTTCTCAACCCCCTACTGCAAAGGTAACTAAAGTGACTGAATTAAAGAAAATTGATGTTCTTGTCGGTACTGGTGCCGATGCTACCCCCGGCTCAAATGTGTCGGTACATTACACCGGCTGGCTATACGACCCCAGCGCGCCCAATAATAAGGGTAAGAAATTTGATAGCTCTTTAGACCGCGGTCAACCTTTCGGTTTTCCCCTCGGCGGAGGTCGTGTGATTCGCGGTTGGGATGAGGGCGTTGCCGGCATGAAAGTAGGCGGTAAACGCACTTTAATTATTCCTCCCGAGATGGGTTATGGCGCTAATGGAGCGGGCGGCGTAATTCCACCCAATGCCACCCTATTGTTTGATGTTGAATTATTGGGTGTGAAATAAGCTTTACCAGGCCAACTGAAGATCTGAAAATAGAAGATTTACGCTATTAATATCACTATTTAATAGCAGTAGAACTTCTTTTTTCATCTATTTTTCTTCCCAAAGAGTCAATTTCTTTCATTAACTCCTGCA
>CAILUH010000045.1 GCA_903837335.1 uncultured beta proteobacterium
TATTTCCTCGTCTCTAAGATAAGTAAGGGAAGTATCTTTGGAATTTAGCCTTTTTCATATAACAAAAAAGGTGCTCACTAACTTTTATAAGTAATTGATATATATAATTTTTATTTGGTATTGAGGGGGGCGGATTAGCCTTAGGGCAAGCCATACCTACAAAAAGTTATGTATATTCATTTCTATATGCTTGACATGATATATAAGAGTTTCTAAGATGAGTCATGTTCATTATTTGCTGCATTGCAATATGCAAGGCGGCCCTTATCCATGAGTGTAGTAAAAAAGATTAATACCGGAAACTATTTAAGTCACTTTTTACCCGGCGCAAAAGCATCGCTGAAACATGTGACCAGCTCTTTATTTGGTCTGGGTGTTTTTATGGCGATTAGTTTGTGGCTCGCTGGCCCAGGTACAAATGCCGGCCCCTTTGATTTTGCTCGCCTTTTAGTACCAGGTGTAGCCCGTGATTTGTTGTATAGCCCCCAAGGCCTTAACGGGTCATCAGCTTGGTTTACCAGTTATAAACACGAAGTTGGGCAGCGTGATGATACTCAGGCTGTATCCCTTCTAAAACCGGTCAACTATTCCATGCCTGCGGCAACGCCTTCGGTAGCTGGGTTGGCAGCGGCTATACCAAGTCATCTGATCGATAGCGAAGCAGTTGATCGCCATTCATTGAAGTCGGAGCAAGAGCGCAAAATTGTTTCGCAATATTTAGTCGATAAGTACCGCATTACAGCGAGTGAGAGCTTGAACTACATTAATGAGGCCCTGCAAGTAGCCAAAGAGGTGAACTTAGATCCCACTTTATTGTTGGCAGTGATGGCAGTTGAATCTAGTTTTGATCCTAATGCCCAAAGTAAAGCGGGCGCACAAGGTCTGATGCAAGTATTAACAAACGTCCATCAAGATAAATTTGCGCCCTTTGGCGGTAAATCTGCTGCCTTTATTCCGGAAGCCAATATTCGCGTCGGCGCCTTAATTTTAAAAGCATGTATTGCTAAAGCGGGTTCACTTGAGGCTGGTCTACGTAGTTATTTGGGTAGCCCCAATGCTGCGAGTGGCGAGTCTAGCTACACCGGCCGTGTTCTAAGAGAGCGTGAGCAGTTACGCAATGCAGCACGTGGCAAGTCTTACGCCAGCATTTAATTTGCGCTAATCGGTTATTGAGTTTTAGACGGCTTGAGTTTCAGCACTGCGCAGCGATTGCGCCAATAAGTCGAGCACACCATTGACATACTTGTGTCCATCGGTACCGCCAAAAATCTTCGCTAATTCAACGGCTTCATTGATTGCTACTTTAAATGGCACACTCAGATCTTCTGCTAATTCATAAGCGCCAATTAACAGTGCCGCATGTTCAACAGGTGAGAGTTCATTAATCGGTCGATCGAGGGCTGGTGTAATCAGGGTTTCAAGGGCATCCATGCGCAGTAAAACCCCCTGAAAAATACCTTCGAATAAATCGAGTTGACAGCGTTTAAATGCAGGATCTTCAGCTAACTGCTCAGTAATCATCTGCAAATCCGGCAGACTTCCGGCCCGACGCAATACTAGCGCCTGATAAATACCTTGTAAGGCATATTCCCTTGCGCGGCGCCTTGGCGTAAGTGAGCGTTTAATAATTTTTTTAGATTCAGCCACTATTTGGTTTCTTCAATGTGATGCATTTCAATATCTAAATCGGGCGTCAGGGCTAAAGATAAATTGGCCATTTCGACTACCGCACGCGCACAGTCAGCACCCTTGATGGCAGTACGTGCATTCGCTTGTTCATCGTTATCGCAGGTCACGACTCCGTTTGCAATCGGTAAGCCCGATTCTAAGCAGACGCGATTAATGCCGGCGGCAGATTCATTGGCAACCAATTCAAAGTGATAGGTTTCGCCGCGAATAACTGCACCTAAGGCAACTAGGCCATCAAAGGTTTCAGTCTCAGCGAGACGCTGTAAAGCAAACGGTATTTCTAAGGCGCCAGGCACGGTGACCAAATGAATATCCTGTTGATCGACGCCTAATTGCAATAGCTCACGAATACAAAACTCGGTGAGAGTGTCGCCATGTTCTTGATTAAAACGCGCTTGGACGATGCCAATGCGCATCCCTTCGCCA
>CAILUH010000046.1 GCA_903837335.1 uncultured beta proteobacterium
CATTGGCGGATATTTATGCTCTGACAGATATGAGAGTGCATTCTTGGAATTTATGGGCCGGTATGACAAGCCCATCTGCCTCAAGTTTTGGCGGCAGTACTTTGCCAATTTGGGAAACTGAACTGACCTGATTTTTAGTACCACCCCAGAAGAGAGAATTTTTGATAATCTTCACCTTAAAGGAGTACTAAATATGGCAAAAGGTCAGCGTCTTAAACCCGATCAAATCGTCATCTTACAGCGGCAAATTGATATTTTAACCACTAATGGCAAAACCTTAGCTCAAGCTTGTAAAGAAGTGGGAACAGTTGAGCAAAGCTACTATCGTTGGCGCAAGATCTATGGTGGTATGTCCCTTAAGGGTTTCCCTTCGGTCAAAGTCGATCAAGCAAAGAAGTACAAAGATCTGGAACTAGAAAATACCCGGCTTAAGAAACTCGTAGGGGACCTACCGCTACGAGAAGTCATGCTCAAGGAAGTCATTAAGGGAAACTTCTAAGGATGTTAGCTTTGACTAGCAGCCTATATTAAACAGATGCTGGTAGATACAAATCAATACTCCCTTATCTCAAACCCATTACCTATATAAGTATTTTCCCTATAGCCCTATTATTTTTGCTCTAAAGCTAGACTAGATTATTTAAAACAATTTTTTTTTGCTATTTTGATTCTTCCAGTTTGAACTGCCTTACAAAAAACTTTATAGTCACTTTTATTCTGTACTGCATAAGACTTGGCAAATGAGTAGAGTGCTGCGTCTAATTGCTTCGACTCGCCACAGTACCCGGCTATCATCGCTGCATCTCCAGAACGTGCATGTCCTAGGGCAAGCGCCCATCCAAATAGACTTGCATAATCAGAAAAATTCTCAAGTGAAACGCCATCTGGTCCAAAGGATATTCCACCATTTAAATCTCTCAACTGTCGTATGTAAAAACCTTGAGTTTTATCTATTTCATACTCAACTCCACCATAATTTAGGAAGCTATCGGGCGCGCCTTGAAGTAATCTTTGGCCAGCCACAACGCGTCGACCTTGGTTGCTGTAAATGGATTCACCCAAATAAGGACTTAATACTGATTGCTGCGCCTCCTTATATTGCAGAAATAAAGGATCTTTTTGATTGTCACCTACAAAATATAGAAGCATGCAATTTGTACCAACACTTCCAATGCCAGATACTTTCCTTGCAAAATCTTTAAGGGAATAGCGTTTAAATAAGATTTCTCTATCCTCTAAAAGAGTGCTGGAATAACTTAAAAGCGCCTTATTAATTAGATCAATTGATGGGGTGCCTTTAAAATTTTTGGAGAAATGTTCAATGAGTGGAGGTGCATTGATGATCTTTCGATTCTTCCCAACTATTTTTGTAAACTCCTCCAAAACTCCAATATTACTTTCACCTTTTGTTGCCTTCAAAAATAAATCAAGTTTTTTTTGATGCGCCTTACTGAAGTTTTTACGAATGTCATTTTCAAGAATATATTCATTGGCTATATCCACAAATGGCATTTTGGCATAATGCGCCATTTTCTTTTGATACTCAGAGCTAATCAGATAAACTAATTCTTTAGATGTAGCGCTATTTCCACCAATACTTTCACATGCAATGATTGCGCTTGCTACTAAACGTTTAAGATCCCATTCCCAACTTCCTGGTAGTGTTTCATCGAAGTCATTAATGCCAAAAACTAAACGATGCTCTGCAGTACCAAATAATCCAAAATTAGATACATGCATATCTCCGCATAACTGAACAGTAATATTAGTAGTTGGCTGATTAGCTAGGTCTTGCGCCATAATTGCGGCGCTACCACGATAAAAATTAAATGGCGACTGAATCATTCGTCCATAACGAATTGGCATAAGTGACTGAATACGAGTTGCTGCTTGCTTCTCTAGAATAGAAATAGGGTCTAAGCGATTTTTTTTGGTTATGTATATCCCCTGCTCTCTTAAGCTTACTTTTTTACGCAAAGCTTTTCCATCACTGAATCGCTGCATAATTGAGGGACGAGGATCTTTAAATGACTCAATTGAGTGAAGAACTGAAACCTTAGGTAATATTTTTTTTACATAACTCATTCTTAATCTTTACATCAATATAAGACTTGATTTTATCTCACCTAATTAAAGCTCTAATTAAAATTAAAGCTCTAATTAAATTAGCGCAATAATGCAAAAAAATGAAAGAAGTTTTCTCTCGCCTGGGGAGTTGGCGATGCACTTTACCAATCTCCAAGGTCACTAAATAAGTGAGTCGACAGCGTATCGATAGCTCTAATCACATAACCTGATTACTAGCCTTGCATTTATAGTGATCATGGCAGCAAATAAGTTAAAGGATAAGACGACGGGGTCAATCAAGTGTGGCAGAACGACTGCAGTTGATTTATACAAGAGTTATAGCCTAGGCGCGGCAGTTGAACGTAATTACATGGCGTTCAAAGACCTAGTTTAAATAAAAAATAAAGGCATAAGTCCAAGAATAGCTAATACCGTTAAAAAAAGCAGACTTTGCTGACCTGTTTTTTTCGATGAAAAAGCATAAGCATATATACCCTTTACAAAATTGTTACTCGCAGTAGCTATCAAAATAGCATTAACTGCAATTAATGGTGAGTAACCGCTAGGTGAAGTTTGAGTCAAACTCATAAGAAAGGGGTCTACATCGGTGATCCCCATTATTGCCGACAATACATAGATGCCCGCAGATCCAAGATATTGTGAAGAGTAATATGTCACTATTAACATAAAAATAAAAATCAATGCAAATAATAATGCGGTACTTATTTCTAAGGGATTTTTTATTTTAGTATCTTTTGATATTTGTGATGGATAATTATTTTCTGAACGGGCCCAGAAAAATCCACAGCTAAGTGAAACTAAAGCTAAGCTTAAAAAAGGCAAAGCTAAACGCAACATCAAGGGTTCATTAAATATGGCCAATAAAACTACAAGCCGAACATACATCATTCCAGATGCAATTAAAATTCCTCCAGAAAAAATACGCTCACATGCCTCATTTTTTGACTGCGTTGCCAGAGCAATAGTTGTTACTGTAGAAGAATAAATACCCCCTAGAGCAGCAGCCAATAGAATGCCTCCGCCACCTTTCTTTAAACGCTGTAATACATAACTAATATATGAAATTCCACTAACAGCAATAACTACCAACCAAGTTTTAAAAGGATTAATTTGAAATTGTGTGTAGGGAAGATTCGGTAGGATAGGTAAAATAACGGCAGATAACAACAAAAATTTAGTAAAAGAAAAAATATCGGCAGCTTCAATTTTATTAGCCAATCCCTCTAAAAATTCTTTTAATTCCAGCAAGATTAAACTTGTCACGGTAATCGTAGTTGCTACCCAAAGTAAGTCGTGGTTAACTAAAACTCCAATTAAGTAAGTGGCCAATCCAGACATTTCGGAGGTAACCCCAGCAAAACCAGAGGCAGAAATTTTGTGCCAATAAGCTAGCAATAAAAATGCTGCAATAATAGTAAAGCCATAAAATACTAATACCAAGTCAGCGCCTGCCAATAGCGATATGCCGTACCCAATCAGGCCAATAATAGGAAAGGTTCGTACTCCACCAAATGAGAAATGATCGGGGTTATTTTTTTGTGCTTCCCGTTGAATACCTATTAAAAAAGAGAGCAATAGGACGAAAAAAATTTGCAGACCTTCGGCCTGTATTCCTGATAAAAAATTTATATCGCCTGGATTCATGATCTATTTTTCTTAACTGCTAAATTCAATATTACCCCATCTAAATCTATTTAAATTTACTTAATTAATAGAAATTAGGCTGAATCGTAATAAATTAGCAGACACTTTCTAGGCTAATAATTACTCTATTTCCCCTGGATAATCGGATTTGATACAACAATCAAATCTCCTAAATCCCAGGTTTAAGTCTTCTTGGGTCCACCATAGATACCTCACTAGCGATAGTGGGGGTTCGGTCTTTTGAGTGTTACTTTAAGGCACGCCTAGTAAATTATTTGCACAAGTTGGAGGCCCTTAAAAACCTAGCTGGCTGTGTGAGCCCAGGCGAACCAATTGCAAAAGGTTGTTTTGTAGTATCCCCCGTCAGAAA
>CAILUH010000047.1 GCA_903837335.1 uncultured beta proteobacterium
GCGGCGAGTCGTTCACGTAACACCGACTCCAATGCTGGCTCCCACCCCTTTTCAACTTTAATGTCTTGCCATAAACGCTTGCTCTCTTTTAAACCTTTACTTTCTAGCCATGGGCCAATTTTTCCCTGGGCTTGCACACTGGCTTGTAGCGCTGTTAAGGCGGTTAATTTGGCTTCGGTTTGCGCTAGATCTTGATTTGCCGTTTGAATTTCTTCCATGGCGGCTTGACGCGCTGCATCTGTAGCGGGTACACGTGCCTGGGTTTCTGCCGCCTGCGTTTTGCTCTCTTCCACCTTGCGCGCTGCAACTGCATAACGATCAAGCGCCATTTTTAAGGCCTCTGCATCAGGCTTTCGCAAGCCTTGCAACTCAGCGGTTAAACGCGCTTCGCGGCCTTTTGTATCTTCTATTTGCTCGGCTACTGCCTTGATGCGCTCACCTAAACTTGCCAAGCGCTGATCGACAGTAGCTAAAGCCACGCGCAGTTCATCAACGCTTTTTGTGGCATCTTGAAACGCAGTTTCTTTAAGGGGCGCGTCTGTCTGCAAATCATCTAAGTCACCCGACATCACTTGTTCATGTTCAGAGGCGGCACTTAATTCATGCTCAGCACTACGTTGGGCTTGGGCAGCATCGGTTTCTTGCGTGGTCCAACGCAGTAGTTGCGCTTGTAGGTCTTGCGTTTGTTGTTGTAAGCGTAAGCGAGATTCCTGTACGTATTTAATTTGCGACTCAACTTGGCTTACATCTGAGTTGGCTTGATATAAATCCCCTTGGGCTAAAGAGACTTTATCTTGTAAGGCGTACTGCCGGGTACGCATCGTTTCTAGTTCGGTTTCGGCGTGCCGTAACTTCGCTGTTTGTTCCTCCAATTGCACCTGCGAATCACGTATTGAATTGGCATGACGCTCTTGTTCTTTACCGGCTTCGGTTTGACGCACAAACCAAAGTAGCTGCTGCTGTGCTTTCATTTCGGTTTGTAATTGATTGTGACGCTCAGCAACCGTAGCCTGATTCTCTAAGCGGGTTAATTGTAAATCGAGCTCGCGTAAAATATCTTGCACGCGCACTAAATTTTCTTGGGTATCTTCTAAACGCGCAGCAGTCTCTTTGCGCCGCTCTTTGTATTTAGAAACACCCGCAGCCTCTTCTAGAAAAACCCGCAGCTCTTCTGGTTTCGATTCTAAAATTCGGGAAATGGTGCCCTGACCAATAATGGCATAACCACGCGGGCCCATGCCAGTGCCTAAAAAGATATCTTGTACATCTTTGCGGCGCACCACTTGATTATTAATATAGTAACTAGAATTACCATCGCGAGTTAACACCCGTTTTACTGAGAGCTCCCCAAAACTACTCCACTGCCCTTGCGCGCGCCCATCGGCATTATCAAAAATTAATTCCACACTAGCGCGACCCGATGGTTTGCGTAAACCGGAGCCATTAAAAATCACGTCTTGCATCGATTCGCCACGCAACTCACTAGCACGCGACTCACCCAAAACCCAACGTACCGCATCAATAATGTTGGACTTGCCACAACCATTAGGGCCCACCACACCAATCAATTGACCAGGCAATTCAAAATGGGTTGGGTCAACGAAAGATTTAAAGCCGGAGAGTTTGATTGATTTGAGTTGCACGGCAAGCTTTGCAAAGAAAAAAGGGGTTAAAAAGGCAATTTAATGACAAACTGTACTGTGGAAGATGATAGCAAGTTAGAGGCACTGATACCCACTTTTAACCCACCGATATAATGATAATTCCTCCTTCGGGATCAAAACCCCTTAACAATCTGATAGTTAACTAAAAAGCATGAGCCAATCACCACAAAGCATCATCGAACAAGCATGGGAAAACCGTGCCAACCTGTCTATTCAAGACGTTTCAGACGATATTCGCAAGGCTGTAAACGCGGTTCTGGGAGGACTCAATACCGGCCATATTCGGGTAGCTGAAAAAAAAGGTGTTGGCCAGTGGGAGGTCAATCAGTGGGTTAAAAAGGCCGTTCTACTCTCGTTTCGCTTAGAAGATAACAAGCCCATGGGGGCTGGAGGGTATACCCAGTTTTACGATAAAGTGCCCAGCAAGTTCGAAAACTTTACGGCCGCCGATTTTGCCGCTGGCGGCTATCGTGTTGTCCCCCCTGCAATGGCCAGACGAGGCTGTTTCATTGGCAAAAATGTGGTTCTCATGCCCTCCTACGTCAACATTGGCGCCTATGTAGATGAAGGCACGATGGTCGATACCTGGGCCACAGTAGGCTCATGCGCCCAAATTGGTAAAAATGTCCACCTTTCTGGTGGCGTTGGTATTGGCGGGGTACTTGAGCCCATTCAAGCAGGACCCGTCATTATTGAAGATAACTGCTTTATTGGCGCCCGCTCAGAAATCGTTGAGGGTGTCATCGTAGAAGAAAATAGCGTTCTTTCCATGGGCGTATACCTTGGCCAAAGTACCAAAATTTATGATCGTGACACTGGCGAAGTCCATTATGGTCGCGTACCAGCAGGCTCAGTGGTGGTCCCTGGATCACTACCCTCAAGTGATGGCAAATACAGCCTTTATGCGGCCATTATTGTTAAAAAAGTCGATGCGCAAACGCGGGCTAAAACCGCTATTAATGAGTTATTACGCGACTAAGCATGACTTTAGCCACCCATTCGGCCACCGCTGATTTAACTGCCGAGCTTATCGCTTGCCACTCGATTACGCCAGCTGATGGCGGTTGTCAGGAAGTTATCGCTGCTCGTTTAGAAGCGCTCGGTTTTGAAATTGAAACGGTGATTAGTGGTCCGGCACAATTTTCAGTAACGAATTTATGGGCCATTAAATTAGGCAAGCTAGGCAAAGCGGGAAAAGTCTTTGTCTTTGCGGGCCATACCGACGTCGTGCCAACGGGGCCATTAGACAAATGGGATAGCAACCCCTTTACACCGAGTGAGCGCGATGGCTACCTCTTTGGGCGTGGAGCAGCTGATATGAAAACCTCATTAGCGGCTTTTGTTGTGGCTACTGAAGAATACGTGCGCAATAACCCCAATCATGCAGATACGCTTGCTTTTCTCCTGACTAGCGACGAAGAAGGCCCCGCACACGATGGTACGGTAGTGATGTGTGAGCGCCTTAAAAAACGCGGTCAAGTCTTA
>CAILUH010000048.1 GCA_903837335.1 uncultured beta proteobacterium
AATAGTCGAGCCCATCGCTCAATACCAATTGCTGCCGAGCAATGAGAAATTTAACTGACGCGATACCTTTATCGTGGCGTGACTTATTGCGGGATTATTTGCAGTCATCGGCCTGGCAAGATTTACAGTCTCGTCTCCAGGATGAAATTGCCTTGCATCCCCACACGATTTGTCCGGCCCCTGAATTTTTTTTTAAGGCGCTTGAAATGACTGCGATAGACCAAGTCAAGGTAGTCATTCTCGGTCAAGACCCATATCACTCGCCTGGCTTAGCCCAAGGACTAGCTTTCTCGATTCCTGCGGAGATTGCCATGCGCTCAAAACAGTTTCCCAGCTCCTTACGTAATATTAGTAAAGCACTAGCGCTTGAGGGGCTGGGCTCACTAAAACATGGTGACCTTAGCCATTGGGCTAAACAAGGCGTGCTATTGCTCAATACAGCCTTGAGTGTGCGTCTTGGTGAACCAACAAGCCATAGCCATTTGGGCTGGAGCAGTCTGATTGACCAACTTATTCTGCAGCTAGCAAAGCAACGCCCCAATTTAGTCTGGCTCTTATGGGGGGCTCATGCGCAAGCTAAATTACTGCTAATTGGGCGTCCAGAGACGGCCATACAGCCCTTAATTTTGCAAGCCTCACACCCGTCAGGCCTAGGGGTTTATAAAACCGCAAAACCGTTTTTACAGGCCGATAATACCGGCAGTTGCAGACACTTTATACAAACTAATCAATGGCTACAGAAGCTGGGTAAAGCAGAAATTAGCTGGACTAGCGAGTAAAAGCCACATAGATTGCTGCTGCCAACCACGCTACCACGATAGCGACCAACCACTCGAGCATTTGACCAGGCTTTACAAGGGCTCCCAGTAAAGCCAAAAAAGAGCCCCCCCAGGACCCAATAATCCCGGCGCTGATCGCGCCAACCACACCTTTAATGCGCCCTAAACCCTGACTCGACGGCGTTTTTCGTGCGGGATAAAAGTACCAGGCCGACCAGCCTACAGCACCCCCAAGCAACAGAAAAGCTAAAAACCCCATCACTATCCCCATTAATAAGCCATCATATCTATAATCAGCAACATGAAGCTGCTGACACTAGGCATCAATCATCACACAGCGCCAGTGGCAGTTCGGGAAAAGGTCGCTTTTGATCCTGAATCTCTCCAAGAAGCGCTCCACGATTTACGCGCGCACCTCAGCAGCGTAAATAGCTCGCACCTGCCCGAAGCAACCATTTTATCGACTTGCAACCGCACTGAGCTTTACTGTGCTGCTAATGATGCTAAGTCCGAAGTTTTACTGCACACCGCAACTTTCGATTGGCTGGCTAAAAGCCAAAAATTGGCGCCCAGCGCTTTAGAGCCCCACCTGTATTCTCTGCCGCAATCGGATGCCGTCAGACACGCTTTTCGGGTGGCATGTGGACTTGATTCGATGGTGATCGGTGAAACCCAAATATTGGGGCAAATGAAAGATGCGGTTCGGACCGCCAATGAAGCGGGTACTTTAGGCACCTATCTCAATCAATTGTTTCAAAAAACGTTCGCAGTTGCTAAAGAAGTGCGTGGCTCAACCGAAATTGGTGCGCATTCAATTTCGATGGCTGCAGCCTCAGTTCGTTTGGCAGAGCGGATTTTTGAAAAACTAGCAGAGCAGAAAATTTTATTTATCGGCGCAGGTGAAATGATTTCACTTTGCGCTACCCATTTTGTGGCTCGCCAACCTGCCCTTGCTGCGGTTGCTAATCGTACCCTTGAGCGTGGTCAAGACTTAGCAGATGCAATTTCTGCGCAGGGAATTCAAGCAGAAACTTTACGGCTCTCAGAATTACCAAGTCGACTGCATGAATTTGACATTATTATTTCCAGCACCGCTAGCACGCTACCGATTATTGGCCTGGGAATGGTCGAAAGCGCACTCAAACTCCGGCGCCGTAAGCCGATGGTAATGATTGATCTGGCAGTACCGCGTGATTTTGAACCAGAAATTACGCGCTTAAACGATGTGTATTTATATACCGTTGACGATCTTGGAGCAATGATTCAAACGGGAACGTCACTTCGCTTAGCGGCGGTTGATCAAGCCGAAGCAATCATTACCGATCGCGTAGGTAATTTTATGCATTGGCTGCAAGGCCGTGATGCTGTCCCTTTGATTCAAGATATTCAACAGCGTGGTGAACATCTTCGGCAAATCGAATTAGAGCGGGCGATGAAACGTTTAATGCGGGGCGATGATCCGCTTGAAGTTTTAAATCTGATGGCGCAAGGCTTAACCAATAAATTCTTACATGGCTCATTGCACGCCTTACAACATGCCAATGGCGCAGAACGGGATGCCCTAATTAAACTCTTGCCCAAGTTGTTTATTGAACATGCAGGTGCCCATGGCACCGATCATCATCCAGAATCTACCAGCGACTACAAACCCGCCAAGCCAAAACATTAGATGAAACCCAGCATGCGGGCCAAGCTGGTGCATCTAGATACCCGTTTGGCTGAACTTAACTCCCTGCTTACCTCCTCTGAGTCAACTAAGGATATGGACTCCTATCGTAAGTTGACACGAGAGCATGCAGAAATTGCTAGCGTAGTTGAGCAATTTGCCCTTTATCGACAAGCTGAAGCAAACTTGGCGGCGGCCGAAGAAATGCGCGCCGATCCAGAAATGAAGAGTTTCGCTGATGAAGAGCAAAAACAAGCTAGCACGCAAATGCTTGAGCTTGAAGCTAGCTTACAAACCTTACTTTTACCCAAAGATGAAAATGATGAGCGAAACGTCTTTCTAGAGATTCGTGCCGGCACTGGCGGCGATGAAAGTGCGCTATTCGCCAATGATTTATTGCGGATGTATACCCGTTTTGCTGAACGGCAAGGCTGGAAAGTTGAGGTAGTGAGTGCTGCTGAATCTGATTTGGGTGGCTATAAAGAAGTTGTTCTGCGCTTCATTGGCCAATCGGTCTATGGGCGGATGAAATTTGAATCGGGCGGCCATCGGGTTCAACGGGTGCCCCAAACCGAAACGCAAGGACGGATTCATACCTCGGCCTGTACGGTTGCAGTCATGCCTGAAGCCGATGAAATTGAGGCGGTAAAAATCAATCCAGCCGATTTGCGGATTGATACCTTTCGTGCCTCTGGCGCGGGTGGGCAGCATATTAATAAAACGGATTCAGCTGTGCGGATAACCCATTTACCCACTGGTATTGTGGTGGAATGCCAAGATGATCGGAGCCAGCATCGCAATAAAGACCAGGCCATGAAAGTACTGGTTGCACGCATCATGGATGCTCGCCAACGTGAACACCATCAACAGGAAGCCCAAACCCGTAAATCGCTGATTGGTTCGGGCGATCGTAGTGATCGCATTCGCACTTATAACTTTCCGCAAGGACGTATTACCGACCATCGCATTAATCTCACCTTATACAAAATTGATGCCATGATGGATGGTGATTTGGGCGATCTGATGAATGCACTAGCGTCCGAACATCAGGCTGAACTATTAGCAGCGCTTGGCGATACTTAAGTTCTCACTAGCCGGCACCCCTGCGCCTCATGTCAACTATTCGCGCGTTACTGCGTAACACTGTTTTGCCGGCTGCTGAGGCCCGCACTTTGCTAGCGCATTTATTGGCACACTATTTTCAGTTACCCAAGTCAGCTTTAATAAGCCGTGATGAGATGTTGCTGTCTAGCGATTTTCTTACCACTTGGCAGGCCCTTGAAAAGCGACGTATGAACGGTGAACCCATCGCCTATCTCATTGGTAAACGCCCTTTCCATCAAATTGAGCTAATGGTGAATGCGGCTGTATTAATACCCCGACCCGAAACGGAATTATTAGTCGATCTTGCGCTTCAGGAAATGGTTCAACAGCGACAACAAAATCCAGCCTCGACACTGCGCATACTCGATTTAGGCACTGGGTCGGGCGCCATTGCATTAGCTATTGCCAGCACCTTTAAAGATCTACCGGGCAGCGCAAACCCGCCACAAATTATGGCCACAGACGTTTCACCCGAGGCCATCCGTGTTGCCAAGCTCAATGCTGCGTACTTGAAACAGGATCAAAGTATCGAATTTATTGTGAGTAACTGGTATCAAGCCTTGCCACAACCCCAATGGACTGCAACTTTTGACCTTATCCTCTGCAATCCGCCTTACATACATGCGGAAGACGACCATTTACAACAGGGTGATTTACGCTTCGAACCCATTACCGCTTTAAGCGATGGAAAGGATGGCCTGAGTTGTCTACGCGCAATTATTGCTGATGCACCCCTGTTTTTGCGCCCCCAGGGCTTTATTGCGGTTGAGCACGGCTATGATCAGTTGTCTTCCGTATTAGAGATGATGGCCCAGGCAGGACTGCAAGAAGTGAGGTCGTATACCGACCTAGCGGGCATCCCCCGCGTGGTCAGTGCCCGTAAGGCGATATAGCCGAATAACCCTATTTTGAATTCGGTCTTAAAATTAAGGAAAATCATGAATAGCAATTCATCAATCAAATTCAGAATTCATTAAGGACTAAATATGGACGCCCAAGCACAAATTAAAGAGATCGTCACCAGCCACCCAGTGGTGTTATTTATGAAAGGCACTGCCCAGTTTCCGCAGTGTGGCTTTTCGGGCAATGCAGTCAATATTCTCCGCGCCTGTGGCGTCGAGCACTTGCACACGGTGAATGTGTTTGACGATGATGGGATTCGCCAAGGTATTAAACAATATGCTAATTGGCCGACCATTCCCCAGCTTTATATCAACGGCGAATTTGTGGGCGGCTCAGATATTTTGACCGAAATGTATGAAAGTGGCGAACTACAAAAATTAATTAAGCCCTAAATCTAGCGCATCTAGCGTAAGCTATCGCCATGGCGCTAGATTTTTCTCTCCTACTTTTATTTGGCCTTTTGGTCGGCACGTGCGCCGCCCTAGTAGTCTATGCACTCAATCTTAAGTCCACCTTAAGAACCCAGCAAGCCCTTGCCCTGAGTGAAAGTAGCTTAATTGAAAGCCTGCGTAATGAACGTGATCTGGCAATTCAAAACGCAATTCGGCTTGAAGCTGAGTTAGTTTCAGAGCGCCGCCAAGCGCTGGCTAGGCTGGAATCACTCAACGAGGCTAAAGAAGCCTTG
>CAILUH010000049.1 GCA_903837335.1 uncultured beta proteobacterium
AAGTTATATGCACTAACGTTTGGATTTGAGGAAACAGTCCCCCCACCCGCATCCGTGTAAGTTGATGACAAATTGGGGCTAGCATAAGAATAGTAATTTGCCTCAGCAAAACCATATAATCCTGCGGTGATAAATTGCTTATATCCTAACCCAAGAACATAACCACTAACTTGGGCCTTATTGGATGGAGAAGAGCAACAGTTCGTTTGGCTATACTGTACGTTTTGATTTGAATAACCTAACTTCGCGTAGACTAGTTTGTCTTGATCTAGTGAATATCCAGGTGTAATAAAGATATTAAATCGATTAGAAATCGTAAATTTATAGTTATAGGTTGCAGTGCTAATACCACGATAGTAAAAAGCAGCTGGACTAGTTTCCTGTGTCAGAGTGTAGTAATCAACCCCCAGGCCTAAAGTGAACTTATCTTGTACTGGAAAGACATAGCCCACACCCAAAACTAGCGGGGCCGAACTAGTACTTGTACTGACACTATTGCTGGTATTGGGCGTACTACCGTAATTCGTACCAGTTAATGTTGCTGAACTCACCGTATTATTTTCATATCCAGTAGAAATTTGCCCATAAGCTCCGACAAATTGACTTTGAGCGAAGGCTGAGATAGAAATAAAATAGGCCAGAAATATAGTAATTAGAATTTTCATAAAAAAATTATCCTCAAAAAGTCTATAAATTATCAAATTTTTAATATCTTATATCAAAGTCACACGCTAAAGTAATGCCTAAAAAACAAAACCCCCACTATCGCTAGTGAGGGTTTGCTTTTCTGGTGGGCCCAAGAGGACTTGAACATTTTAAGCTTAACCCTATAATGACTTAAATAATTTATAAGAAGCTACCTAAAAAGTGGTTGCAATGAGCCCAAAAAAACCATCCCCATTAAAAACACATCAATATTTGTTGCTCACTATTAAAGAGGAGCTACTAGCAATTAAAGAGGTTGTTTTAGAACAAAAACTGTTAGTTATCATATTGCTTGCAGGGCTGATAACCTTCTTTTATTTATTAGGCAATATTTCTACCAAAGAGATTACCTTAGTAGCAGACCAAAAAGACTCGAGTTGGTATCAAATTGCAGAGAATGCTAGAAAATATGTAGAGGCCAAAGGATTTAAATTTTCCATACGAACCTCAAACGGAACAGTTGAAAATGCAATGCTCCTCAAAGATTCTGATAGCGGTGTAAATGTTGCTTTTCTAATTCCCGGGGCCCTCAACCCGGAACTCAATAAGTCTTTTTATTCTTTAGGCAGCTTTGATTACGAGCCAATTTGGATTTTTTACAGAAAAGGGCTCGGTCAACTATCTAGCCTTCGAGATTTAGCTAAGTTTAGAGTTGGAGTTGGCCCAATCCTAAGCGGAAGATATGTTGTAACAGAGAAAATATTTTCTCTGAATAAAGTTGAAATTGGCAATAACCCCAATTTCATACCTAACACACTAGTTAAGCAACTCGAGGATTTCGATAGCGGTAAGTTAGATGCTTTGATATTTATAGGGCAAGCTTATGATCCCAATGTGCGTAAATTAGTCAATAATCCAAATCTCGAACTATACGACTTTACTGAGGCTGATGCCTATACAAAAAACATCCCCTTCTTGCAGAAAGTTGTTGTTCCCGCTGGATCTTTTGATATCGCCGAACGCATTCCAAATAAAACTATTTCTCTAATTGCAATCACGACTAATTTAGCAGTCAGAAAAGACGCCGACCCTAATGTTCAATTAGCCATACTAATAGCCACAAAGGAAGCTGAAAGGGGAACTGAAAAAATCTTTTTTGCCAAAAGAAATGAATTCCCCAGCTATATCGACCCATTAATCGAGATTAGTCCTGTAGCACAACGTTACTATGATTATGGTCCCCCATTTTTGCTCAATTATTTTCCATTTTGGGCGGCTACTTTAATTGATCGTTTTTCTGTGTTTTTACTCGCGATTCTCGCTATCCTATTCCCTATTAGAGAGTTAGCTGGGAACCTAATGAAAATTAGGTCGGCCATATATGAAAATGACCATTATGCTGAATTAATAGCAATTAATCGACAAGTAACAAGCTCAGATTTATCAATTGATGCTTTGGAAAATATTTTAGAAAGACTTAAGCATATTAATGAAATAAGGGCAAATCAAATAATTAAGGCTGGAAAAGAAGCGCGATATTTCTCTTTCGCAGAAACTATTGGGAATCTGCAAAGTAAAATAGAGAGGCAATTGATTGAAAAGAAAAGGCGCGGTTGAGAATGAATGGCCCAATTGACCAAAGCAGGCCACCCAACGATTACTTAAAGTAACGCTCAAAAGACCGAACCCCCCACTATCGCTAGTGCGGGTTTTTTATGGTGGGCCCAAGAGGAGTTGAACCTTGATCTAGGAGATTAGATTGTTGGATCAACTCCGATTGCTTTGGACTAATTGAACGAAGATCCAGGATATCCCATGCCTATTTCACTGCCTTAAAGTCATAGCATAGAGCAGCGTAATTATTAAACCAATCATCAAACGTTCCTTTAGTGCCTCGAACTGCCCCGCAACCAGAAAGAGAATTACCTGATAAATTCAAAATCAACGAAAGGCCACCCTGGTCAGTTGCCATTATTTGCTTGCCATCTTTGGAAATAGTGGCAATCCAATGAACTTCACCCCTAGGATGCTTAAGTGCTAGGTCTAAATGCCGACCCTCTTGCCGAAGAATGGTAAGCGTTCTGGCCTCATCAAAACTGTTCCAATCTTTGGCGGACTGATTAGGATTGGCTACTTTATTAGCGCTACCAATTGAGGTTGAGGATACTTCACCCTTCCATTCTTTGGGCAGCATTGGAATAGTTTGAGCAAATACTGAACCACAGAATACTGATGTAGTAAATAATAAGCAAAGCTTTTTCATCTTAATTAATCCTTTTTAGGTCAAGGGGCACTATTGGAAAAAGAAACACAAATATATTAGCAAGAATTTTTAAAATCCGTTTGACACAAATGAAAAAACCACCCGGAGGTGGTTTTGGTGTTTCATACTGTCTTGGGGTCGGAATCATAGTTACAGCATAAGAATTTTCAATTAAAACCAGCTAGCAGTTTGTGCTAAATTCTTTAGCCATTCTGTTGCTGTAGATGTAGATTGTGTATCAGATTCCGAAATCCCAATCGTTACCTGCTCCCCGCCGGCAAACTGCAATATCTCTACGCTACTTAACGTGTCTATTGAACTATCCGGCTTCCCGACGATATATTGACCATTAGATAATTTAGTAATGGTGTAATTTGATTTTGCACTAACATAAACAACAGAATCAATGCCTGTACCACCATCAATAAGGTGAGTGCCATTACTAGGATTGATGGTGTCATCCCCACCACCTGCATAGATATCATGACCAGATGCGCCATAAAGGGTGTCCGAAGTATTACCACCCCAAATTTCCATAGGCCCATCAATATACTCAGCCGGGGAATGACCGCCCCAATAAACCTGATGATAAGTAGAGTCTGTGTTATCTCTAAATATATTATATTCATAGGCATTGTTCACCCCCAATGCTGGAGTAATCACTAAATCTGATGGCAGATAACCTGCATACTTTAGCCATCCAGCGGGCAATTTAGAGTTATTAAAATTAGCTTGTTGGTCTGCACTAGCAGAAGCGCCAGAAGCGTGCATGATATAAATATTGCCATAAGCATCTTTTATAAAATAACGCAAAATTTGTGCTTGCGATGAGCTGTTATTTTGATTGGCATAAAACAGCATATTCTGTGCTTTGTAATTCGTTGTCCACTTAACACTACTAGCAACTGGAGCAGTAATCTAGTTACCTGCTTGAAATGCATTAACAGTTCCTGGATAGGATGATGCGCTCCAATTCGTCATAGCGTTGTGAACTGTTGATAAGGTCATCCATGTATAACTATCTGAAGTAGTGATATAGGTTGTGGTGCCAGCGGGTTGTCCTGGAGAGCCAATAAAATAAGTCGCGTTGAACTGTAAATAGCGAGGAGTGTTTATGGAGTACGGGGACGGAGGAATGTAGCCACTATTCCACTCACTAGAGGAAATTGGATTTGATCCCCCATCCTTATAAGTAATTAATGTAGCCGTGGTTGAAGCTTGATTGGGCGGGAGAATGGCCCCCTGATCAACGATTTCATAGGCCTCGGAAAGCGGCGTCCAATAACCAGACGGGTAAGATATCCCACTTGGTGGATAGGTAAGGCCATTCGTAAAATAATCTACTGTGAGATAAGTACCACTAGAGCTGCTACTAGTCCCATCGCCACAACAGGCTAGTAATAGACTAGCTGTAGTAATGCAAATTACAAAACTGAGTTGACTGGATCTAAAGCAATGCGATGCCATAACGCCCCCAAGATTAAATCTTGCTCAAAATCTAGGGCGATAGGCTTGGTAGGATACTCAGGCAGCTCGAAGAGTTATTAAGTAGACTATATCCTGATTTGCTTGAAACCAAGAAAATACTAACCCTAGGATTGGTATCGTCATTATTGGTGAGCCCGCCAGGACTTGAACCAGGGACCAAAACATATCAACATAAGGTCTTTTTTCGCATAAAATTTATTAATTAAAAATAAATTAATTGAAAGGGAATATGCTAGAACAGCTTACATTTGCTTCTTATGGTCCATTACTGCCGATAAGTATTTTGATCTTATTAATTGGTGTATTTAGCTATTATTTTGTTTTTATTTCTGCAATCTTTGAGCCCTTAGTAACTCAACCTATTTCAGGCCCATTTGTTGCCTTACCTGCATTAGCCTTCTTTTTTATGGTCAGCTTTATTTCTTTAAATGAATTTAGCAAACAAGAGGCTGCTAAAGAAATTTTAAGCGTTGAGCAAACTTCAATATTGCATTTTCTCCAAATGCCAAAAATTAAAAGTATCCAACAAGATAAAATATCACCACTAATTAAGCAATATCTCGATCAATCACTGCAAGATGAGTGGATTAATACCAAGAATAGATTTGCCTCAAATGAGGTAAATCAAACTATTAAAAGTCTTTATGACATCATTTTTGCGCCAAACTTTACTTGTCATACAAACGCTAATTCTCAGGTGAATTGTGTACCCCTTCTGATGGGGAAAAGTTATGCAGAAAATTTATTAAACTTAACAACGGCACGAAATAGAAGGATACAGATAGGTCAGCTAGAAAGAAGTCATGTTTATTGGTTTCTTTGCTTTGGTTTAGTTTTAGTTGCTGCCATCACCGTCACTGCTGTGCATCGTGATAAAAAGAGAACTGCTTTAACGAGTCTTGCTTTTTTCTTAACTTCTGCATGGTTGGCTATCTCAATCATTGCTCTAAATTACTCCCCCTATAGAGGGCCTAATTCAATTGAGCCTACGTCTTTGCTAATAATCCAAAATTTAATGAAGTAAATAAAACCCTTTTTTCAAGTGGGCCAGCATCAGTTACTTAAAGTTACGCTCAAAAAAAATAACAACCTAGTTAACTGACCCCCAAAAGTTAGGCACTAAGTCTAACTAAGGGCGTCAGTCAACGAAAGAGGCCTTAAATTACAAATGACCTGCTTATGCAAATAACTTCATAGCACTTAGCAATGTTTTATAAACACCCCAAGCTAGAGGTATTCCAACTGCTGTCCAGGCTAAGAATACGGTGGTATTAGAGGTATGCTCATGTCCGCCCGGACCTTTTACAACAGCATCAAGCGCTTTTTCGTGAGCCAACTTCTTCTCTTCAGCCAATTCAGCATCTGTCATAAACCACTTATCAGCTACTGGGCGAATCAGTAAATTACAAATTAATCCGATCACTAACATGCCAGTCAGAATGTACATGGTCTGGTTATAAACCTGAGCTCTAGGTAAGCCAAGGCTTAATTGATAGTCACGCATATAGTTCACTACCACTGGACCTAAGATGCCTGCAGTTGCCCAAGCAGTTAACAAACGGCCATGAATTGCACCAACCATTTGGGTTCCAAATAAATCTGCAAGATAAGCAGGGATAGTAGCAAAGCCGCCGCCATACATGCTTAAAATGATGCAAAATGCACCAACAAATAACGCTAACGCACCTGCTTGTGCACTACTAGGTATGCTGTAATACATTGCCGCACCAAGCACAAAGAAAATAACATAAGTAAATTTGCGTCCCAACTTATCTGATAGGCTAGCCCAGAAAAAACGACCGCCAATATTAAAAAGGCTTAATAGTGCCGTAAAACCTGCAGCCACACCAGCAATTGCAGTGAGTTGTGCCTTATCTAACTCAGTAAAAGTTTGTTGAACCCCAATCAAGCTGCCTGCAAAAACTTCTTGTAACATTGGTGATGCCATACCAATCACACCAATACCTGCAGATACGTTCATACATAGAACCATCCATACTAACCAGAACTGTGGAATACCCCAGACTCGTTTAACATTTACGCTACGCTTGGTAATCATGGCATTGTTAGTTTGCGCAACTGGTGGCGTCCAGCCAGCAGGTTTCCAATCGCTTGCAGGAATACGATAGCCAAATGCGCCAGCCATCATGTATATAAAATAACCGAGCGCCATCACTACGAAGGTCTGTGCAACACCGACGCTGGTTGGAGTAGAAAAATACTTCATCAGATTTGCGGCTAATGGTGAGCCTATCATTGCGCCACCGCCAAAACCCATAATGGCCATTCCCGTTGCCATTCCCCGGCGGTCCGGGAACCATTTAATTAGAGTCGATACTGGAGAGATATAACCTAGGCCTAAACCAATTCCGCCAATCACACCGGAACCTAAAATCATCATCCAGAACTGATGAAGATAAACACCTAAGGCAGAAAACAACATGCCTCCGCACCAGCAGAAAGCGGCAACAACGCCAGCCTTACGTGGACCAGCGCGCTCTAACCAACCGCCCCAAATCGCAGCAGCGCCGCCTAGAAATACGAAAAATAATGTATACATCCAGCCTAGTGTGGATATTTGCCAGTCACAGGTGGTCGTAAAAAGTTGCGCAAAGAAACCTACATCAGCCGCGCACTTGATTGCTTCAGTACCCCCCTGAGAAACACCCAATGCTTTAGATAATGGCAGCCAAAATACCGAGAAGCCATAAGCCATCCCAATACATAAGTGGATTGCCAGCGCTGCAGGCGGCACAAGCCAGCGATTAAAGCCTGGACCTGCAATGGTTCTCTCTTTGTCTAATAAATGAAACATGCTGACCTCCTCAAATTTATCAAGTTAATATTAAAATAAAATTAATTTAAAAAAATAAGCCTTACTCGAGTTTTTACTTTCTATTTGCTCCATAGTTTTGAGTTAGATATTCAACAATAGGCTGAATGTCCTCATCTGGTATTGGCGCTTTAAATACAGTTTTCATTTTTTTCACTGTGGCATCCCAGTAAGCCTTACCAGAGTTGGGTGGCTGATATTCTGCATAATGTACAGAATGGCAGGCTGAACAATTTTGAATAGTGAGTTGGTAGCCAGGCAGGTTAGATTTTCGCCACTGAACCGTATCCTGTATTAACTGAATAGTCTCCGCACCCACCACTTGGGACAATAAAATGAGCAGCAATATAAGTAGATATTTTTTCACTTTACTCCCCCTAGACTGCAGTAACTTTGACGGTTTCAACAACGTTTCTCATGTACCCTGGTGGCATCCATGAAGCAGTCATAGGCTGGATTTGACCGGCATGATTAAATGCTCTCACCCTCAGATCTAATGGCCCTTTTTTTAATGGCCTAAATTCTGTGGTCCACTCTCTAAATGAAAATCTTCCAAGATCTTTGCCTAGCCTAGCCTCTTGCCAATTTTGCCCATTGTCTTG
The DNA here is from genome assembly GCA_903837335.1 of uncultured beta proteobacterium. Classification (GTDB taxonomy): domain Bacteria; phylum Pseudomonadota; class Gammaproteobacteria; order Burkholderiales; family Burkholderiaceae; genus Polynucleobacter. The sequence goes on from CAILUH010000049.1 coordinate 7,832, forward strand.
TGAAAACATCACTTTTTTAATCCCATAACCAGCGTCAAAAGCGATCCCTCTAGCCAGATTGGGCTTGTCAGCATTGACTGTACTGTTATCAGTCAAATTAGTAATGAAAGACCGAATAGTAAATTGATTGATAGGAATTGTCTTTGCTGGCGGTGCTCCCGCAACAATGCAATTGCAATCATTATCTGGAATCCTATAGGCGGGGTTCATCCAAAACCCACTAAATTCTGTGTCTATCACATTAATTTGGCTAAGATGCTTTACCCAATAGGTCCCATAGTATCCAGGCACAATTAATTTAATAGGGTAGCCATTAAGAAATGGGATACCCGTACCGTTCATCTCGTAGGCCACCATAACATCGCCATCCATTGCATGATCGATATCCAAAGATTTGATGAAATCTGAATCGCTTGGAAGAGACGGCTCATCAAGCCCATTAAATGAAACTTGTTTTGCGCCTTTCCCAGGCACTGCAGCTTTTAATATCTCTTTAAGTGGCACACCAACCCAGACAGCATTACCCATTGCACCATTGCCTAATTGACCACCATTAACACGAGGCTCAAAAAAACCACGGCTATTTCCAGAACACTGATTAACTGCCACAATGCGCTGAGAGGTAAATTTAGTCTTTAAATCATTAAGAGAAATCTCAAGGGGCTTAGCAACATTTCCCCCTATCTTTAGACGATAAGTTTCGGGATTAATCGTTGTGGGTATTCCTGCCATGTGATAACGCACAAAAAATTCATCATTAGGCGTAATGATTTGATTATCAAAGTACTTAAAAGGTGTCTCTAACTGTGGCGGACGAGAAGTCAAAACAATCATTGGCTTTTTGCCAGGAAAGGCAATAAGTTCTCGCTCCCCAAAAGCCATTGGTAAATTTGTCATTTCAGCGCCCAATGCCCAAGATGGCAATAAAGAGCTGGCTCCACCAGCCAATGCCGCTGCAATGACTTTACGTCTATTGGTAAAGTTCCCTGAATTCATGGATCTCTCCTCCATAGTATTTTTAGCTAACCTATAAATCAAGGATACCAATTTTTATAAGCTTTTAGGTAAGTAAAAACCCTTGGAAATAATGAGAAATAGCGTTTTAAACGGCATTATCAGCACCAATCCCGAATGAACATCGCTTATATCAGCACCTGACCCATGCAGTAATGACAGCGCACCTTTTATGGAAAAGGCAGCGGTTTTCCTAAGGGCGGCATTTCTTGACCAAGTGCAAGCAACATCGCCACCGTGACATAAGTTCCACTAACCGCCACTAGATCAACCAGTTGTTGCTCGCCCAAGATCGCTTTTGACCTTTGAAATAGAGCATCACTAATTTGATGGTTATTAATCATTTCCATTGAAACATCATAAACAACCGCTTCATCAGGCTTCATATTTTTTGGGCGGATACCCTCTTTCAGATTATCAGCAACCTGCTGAGGTAAACCTGCTTTGATTGCCAGTGGGTAATGCGCATACCACTCAACTTGAGAACGCCAAACTTTACCTTGAATCAAAATAGCAAATTCATTAAGCCTAGTGGGTAGTGAGGTATTAAAACGTAAATAATCTAATAAACGCTTCATCCGGTCTGCAAACACTGGACTTCTTAACATTACGTTGTATGGACCGCCCAAGCCGACGCTTGAAATCTTCATAATCTCTTCAGCTAAGGGTCTTGCATCCGCTGGAAGTTGATCTACCGTAATTTGAGGGAATCGTTTGGGCTCACCAGAAGTGGGTGGTGACTGGGCTAAACCTAGCGATACCAAACCTAAAGAGATGATAACTACCTTAGAACACCTGATGATGAATGATTGCATTTGAGTTCTCCAATTTTTTAGACTACTTATAAAGCTAAACAACTGTCAATTTATCACTAAAAAATACTAATCCTAGAGTTGGTATTAGATTATTGGTTGGCCCACCAGGACTTGAACCTGGGACCAAAGGATTCCGGTTTGAATAGCTTTGCTGCTCTCAAAGCAGAACAACTAATTTCTTTAAAAGCCTTAATTCTTAACTACAAAAGAATAAAGCACACATAAGATGGCTGCAGCTATCCCTGTTAAAACTGCCTCCCCAGAAAATGATGCTGGGTGAACGAGATAGTCAGAACCAACTGTTGCTAGGCCGGTTAAAGCACCAGTTGTATATCGGTTATGCAACCATCTTTTTGTTTCTATAAAGGATAAGGCCACCATCACAATTGCGGTGGCTATGCCCGTCCTAAGTGCCACACTCCAATGTACCCATGTAAGAACGCCCAAATCTCCCTTAACCATGACAAGCAAACAAGCAGGGAATGCCTCTGAGAAGCGCCGAAAAAAAATAGTAAATTTTTCTTTAATCATTAGTCAGGCCAATAACAAATTATGAGGATAACGATCTACTAGAGATCATACATCTCGTTTAGCCTTATCTAGCAGAAAATAAACAGATTTCTACATAGCAAGACAAAACCCCAACTATCGCTAGTGAGGGTTTTAGTATTTGTGGGCCCAAGAGGCTAATTTTTAACTATTTATCTTAATATTACAGCCGGTGAAGGTGGGACGCTTCCAGGAACTTTTGCTAAAGTTTGAAATTGAGTCAACATATCGATCATGATCGACGAATATCCATTATTTACCCTTGGGATTGTATAAGCATTTCCATCTAAAGCCTCATAAGAAGCAAATGGATTTTTGGATTCAATATTTTTATTTATCACTAGTAAAGCATATTGATTACTCTCCCCCACTTTGCCATTAAAAGTAGAAGGGGTTGGCGGAAGAGTAACTAAGTAAGGGCTTTTTTCTCTTAGCTGCGCAGTAGCAACCTGACCTAGAAAATAATATATATTTCTGGTTGATCTAATATGAATATTTAATTTGGGAGAAGGTGCTGAAGTAATGGGGTTGCTATTATTTGATAGACTGGCCTCGCAAAAAAAATCAGCGCCATAACTACTTTCAGCTTCTTTATTATTTGCCCCTCTTGGAATACATAGGCGATAGTTTTTTGATGTCTTATATCTTTGATAAAGCTTTATTGGCTTATTGCTCACCATTTTTATTTCAATTCTTTCCCCCTCTGGAGAAACTGTTGCATTTGTTGAATAAAAAGAAGACAGCTGTAACTCTGACATAGGGCCACCCACTTGAACAAGGGATTCATTGGGAGCTATAGTTAACCCTAAATTCAACAACTTATAAAGCTCTTTCTGAAAAATAGGATATTCAGGGCGTAATGGATTATTGATAAAGCTCTTAACAGATCCATCGGGATATTGAATTTGAATTTCATCGATTGCTAAGCTAAATGCTACCTCTCTTGGAATATGATTGTGCAAAAAATATCGAACACTCTCAATTCCTATTTCCGCCTCCATACCCTTCCAAAAAGTTGCGTTATCGAGGGAAGACTGAGTAAATGTAAAAGAATTACCAAAAGACATAATCCAATTGGTTGCTACAGATCCTAGTTTTCCTACAATGCTAGGCGTCGCAAAAACACTATTAACTGATGGAGTATTAGTGATCGTTCCAGAGCCGTTAACGTTTGGCATATCTAAGAAACTTAGTGGCTCCTGAAATGATGCACGCATAATATTGGTGAACATCATATTAATTTGATAAGTTTCTAATAAGTTGGCATATTTAGTAGACATCTCCATAAAATCAGGTGTGATTGGACCAGTACACCCAGCATTAATTAGGACTACCAAATAAAAATAGCGAACCAAAACCTTTTTAACTTTTATAAAAATATGCATACTTACAAAATGAAAAAAAATTAATTAGGTTTGCTGACAACTAAGTCCCTTTGCGTAAAATATTCTTTGGCACCATACATGACACATCATAGAGTCCTGATTTTGGACGACCAATACGGCAGTCCATCACAAATGTTGCTAGTCTATAAGCGCGATCCTCTGAAATTGAAAGGTTTTTAGACATTTTTACAATTGATTTCATTGAGGCGGCTTTCATTGCGGCCATCAAATCTGATGGATCACTAGCATAGGACACCCAAAAATTAGCGTTATCTTCTTTGGGTATATCTGCTGCTCTGCTGGCATTTACTTTCTTTGGAATCATACAGTAGGTACCCAGTACATCATTCACAACTTCTGAAATTGGGCAATCCCAATTGTTCATCATGATCTTTTCAGCCTCAGCTTTTGATACTTTTCTGGAGGCTTGTATAAAGCGTGTGGTTTCAATTTTGAGATTTTCTAGTGCCTGATTTAGATTTAAATCATATCCAATAGTTATCCATGACTTAGGCGTCTCAATGATTGGCCAAACACCAAATTCTTTACGCTCATCTTTTTTAATCAAAGTTACTGTTACATTTAATTCAGAAAAAGCAGTTTCTAAAGCGTCTAGATCAATTTCACCATTACCTTGAGCAGCATGAGAATCCCCACTCCAGATATAGGCTCCATCAACGAACACTGGTAGGTAGGTAGTTGTCCCCACCGTCATCTCGCGCAGATCTAAGTTTCCCCCATATGCGCCCGGTTGTTTTGAGTCACAACCTATTGTTCCTGCCAACGAGCCAGACATCTTTACACACCAACCAGAATTTTTAGGGGAAGGTGGATTTTTTTCGTTAAATGAATCGACCTTAGTATAGGGCAGTAACTGCTCTTCTTTGGATCGTGCAACAGCTAGAATTCCGGGGAATGGCGCAAGAGGTACAACGATATTATGTTCAAATTGCATTTCCATTTTATCGTTATCAAGATAGTAGCTATCCACTCTAGCCTCAAACTTATCATAGAAAAGTCCTGCTTTTGATGCACTGTTATTAGTGGCATAACTTCGCATCCGAATTTTATTAATATGCACAGCTACCACATCACCTATTTTTGCACCAGCCACTGCAATTGGCCCCGTAAGAGTGTGGGGACCACGTCCTGGAAACATCGGATCATTATTAATAGAATCGATTTGTGCTTCAGTAATGCCTGGGGCAACTTGCCCACCACCTGCAGGGACAGTTTCAATAATTACCGTATCACCAGATTTTATGGTTAAGGCTGGAGGTGCACCAGCATCAAAATATCCCCAGTTTGTAGTTGAAGGTGTTGCCGGAAGTATGTAGGTACTATTTTTACCTTTAGACAATTGCCTAATAAACATATTAGCTTGGTCAGGAGGTCCCTGTATAAAAATTGGCGCGGGTGTAATGGGTTTATATGGCCTTGCATACCCATCATTTGGAAATGTTTGGGAAATACTATTAATAGAAAAGAGCAGGGGTGCCAATATCGCCAACTTAGAAAGTCTCATGGTGCTTAATCCTATTAATTATTAGAAAAATAATATTAATGACTATATATTATGAATGGCCTATTTTTTTCAATCTTAGGGGCTTATGGTTTACCCTTAAGGGAATTTCCTATTAAAGCTAGGTCCCCAAAATAACCGTTACTTAAAGTAGCACCCAAAAGACAAAACCCCCACCATTTCTAGTGAGGGTTTGCTTTTCTGACGGGGGATACTACAAAACAACCTTTTGCAATTGGTTCGCCTGGGCTCACACAGCCAGCTAGGTTTTTAAGGGCCTCCAACTTGTGCAAATAATTTACTAGGCGTGCCTTAAAGTAACACTCAAAAGACCGAACC
>CAILUH010000050.1 GCA_903837335.1 uncultured beta proteobacterium
GAACTTCAATCATGTTACTCAGTTGCTTTATTGAGCCGCGCCAAATGATGCTGCGTTCTAACAAGCTACGACCCAATAAGCGCCAATGCGAAACGGCTAAAGAGGAAATTTCTTTAGCACTAAGATCTGGAAAGCAGCGTTTTAAGTTAGTCTTAACAACTTGCTGTCGTTCGCTAGGAATATGGGCCGCTAACCAGCCCAAGCCATAACCCAGGTGGACTAGGGCAGGATATGGCAAATAGGTTAAAGCATTTAAAAGCCCAACCAAAAGATGGTTCAACGCAGATTTAAGCCAGCTCAAAACTGCCCTATACCAGTAAAGGCAGAATCGCCTAGAGCGCCGATTTTATTTTTCAGCTTGATAACGTGCGAGACTTTGAGAATGGGCAATAGCTAGTTCAGCGGGGGCGCCAACGGTCATGCCTAAATCGTTAATAAGGCCATTTTCTAAGCGGTAAGCCCAACCATGGATAGTTAATTCTTGTCCGCGCGACCAGGCATCTTGCACGATGGTCGTTTCACAGACATGAACAACCTGTTCGATCACATTCAGTTCACATAAGCGATCTTGTTTTTTTGCCGTTGTTAGGGCTTCCCCTAAATAGCGTTCATGCATTTGCCCAACATCTTTCACATGTCGTAACCAATTGTCAGCAAGTCCTACGCGCCGGCCGCTAAGCGCTGCATGCACGCCAGCACAGCCATAATGGCCAACGACTAAAACATGTTCAACTTTTAGTAAATCAATCGCAAACTGTAAAACTGAGAGGCAATTGAGATCGGTATGCACCACTACGTTAGCCACATTACGATGGACAAAGAGCTCTCCCGGCAGCAGATCAACAATCTCATTAGCGGGTACTCGGCTATCAGAACAGCCAATCCAGAGGTACTTAGGGGCCTGCTGATTAACTAGGCGCTTAAAGAAACTGGGATCTTGTTTAACGCGGTTTTCGGCCCACTGGCGATTATTTTTAAAAAGCTGCTCAAGGGTTTTGTCTGAAGTATCGGCTGACATAGAGTAAAGTTTAAAGTAATTTTAAATTACCAAGAGAAATGAAAGAAATGTATGGTCAAGCTATTTAAATACCTACTTTTGCCCCTGCTAGTGATAGGGGGCTTATTAGCTGCCTATACCTGGATTACCTTGAATTGGAGCTATTCTAGTGGCGAGCGAGCTGGCTATGTACAAAAATTCTCGAATCGTGGCTTTATTTGCAAAACGTGGGAAGGTGAATTGGCAATGGTTTCAATGCCAGGAACAATGTCTGAAAAATTCCTTTTTACAGTGCGAAATGATGCAGTAGCGCAGAAAATTAATGCAAATTTAGGCAAAAAAGTTGCCTTAAAGTACGAACAGCACATTGGCTTGCCGACTAGTTGTTTTGGAGAGACCGAATATTTTGTGACCGAGCTCATTGTATTGGATTAGCTCTCAGGGTTTATTCTATATAGAATTTTTTCGAATAGACTTTATTTTTGGAATAAATTGTGGTTAAAATCCTAGTAGCGCGATGTGCGCAAACTAATCCACAAGGAGCCTCACTTGAACAAAGCAGAACTAATCGCAGCAATTGCTGACGATGCCGAAATTTCAAAAGCGAAAGCTGAATTTGCATTAAATTCATCGATTGAAAATATTATTAAAGCAGTTACTAAAGGTGACTCGGTACAGTTAATTGGTTTTGGTACCTTCTCATCTGGTAAGCGTGCTGCACGCATGGGACGTAACCCAAAAACGGGTGAGCCTTTAAAAATTGCCGCAGCTAAAACTGTCAAGTTTTCTGCAGGTAAAGCATTTAAAGATTCTGTTAATAAGCGTAAGAAGTAATTCGCCTGCATACAGCAAAGCCCGGCTAGCCGGGCTTTTTTATTATCATTTCGATTATCTTGCTTGGGCCTATCCCTAGGTAATATATGGCTTATAAGGGCATATTAAGTTTGTACTAAGCGGCGGTGGCGATGAATGCTTAATAAAATTCCCGCACCAAAACCCAGCGTCACTAGTGCAGTGCCGCCATAACTAATAAAAGGTAATGGCACACCAACGACGGGCAGTAAGCCACTTACCATGCCAATATTGACAAAAGCATAAGTAAAGAAAATTAAGGTAATTGAGGCACCAAGTAATCTTGTAAATAAGGTTGGCGCACTTGCTGAGATAGCCAGGCCACGTTTAATTAAAGCAAAAAATAAACCCAGCAAAACAATATTACCAATGAGGCCGAACTCTTCCGAGTAAACCGCAAAAACAAAATCGGTATGTTTTTCGGGGATAAATTCGAGGTGTGCTTGCGTGCCCATCTGCCAGCCTTTACCAAAAAGCCCTCCTGAACCGATTGCAATAATTGCTTGAATAGTATGAAAACCTTTGCCAAGCGGATCACTAGAGGGGTCTAAAAGAGTGCAGATGCGATGCTTTTGATACTCTTTAACTAAGGGCCAGATCATCTCGGGCGTGCAAATGGTGTTCCCAAAACTAATAATTAAAATAATGCCGATGACGGCAGCGACCACTACGGGAATAATCCAGCGCCACGGAAAGCCCGCCAGAATAATGACGTATAGGCCGGCCGCCAAGACTAATAAGGCAGTACCTAGATCGGGTTGTCGGGCAATCAGGAAGACGGGCAAAGCCAATAAACATCCTGCAATGGCATAGTCCCAGGTTTTCAGTACACCTTCCCGTTTTTGAAAATACCAAGCCAGCATTAGGGGCATGGCAATTTTCATAATTTCTGAAGGCTGAATAATCACGCCAAGATTGAGCCAACGCCGCGCCCCTTTTTTAATTAAGCCAATGGCAGCAACAGCAAGCAATAGCGCTAAGCCCAAGCTATAAACCCATACAGCCGCAACTTCGAGCCATTTAGGGGGAATCCAAGAAACCAGCCACATCAAAATGAAGGCTAAAACAAAATTACGTATTTCATCTTCAATGCGTACAGCCGTATTTGCGCCCGCTGACAAAAAGGTAATGAAGCCAATGGCAGCGAGGCCTAAAAATATCAGCCCAAGCTGTCGATCAAAACCAAAAAATAGTTGTCCAAACCATTTTTTTAGGGCGCCCTTTTCCATTCAGGAACCCCCTTTGACCATTTACCTTCAAGATAATAATCTAGTGCTTTACGTGCAATTGGGGCGGCATATTGGGCCCCGAAGCCAGCGTTTTCAACCACCATGGCAATCACGATAGTTGGTTTTTCAGCAGGTGCAAACGCAATATAAAGGGCGTGATCACGTAAATATTCGCTGGTGGCTGAATGTTTATATTCTTGTGAATTGAGGCTGAATACTTGCGCGGTTCCGGTTTTCCCACCAGTTTGGTACGCCGCATCTTTAAAGGCGGCAGCAGAGGTTCCAGAGCGGTTTACTTCAACCATCGCTTTTTTAATTACCTCAATATTTTCCGGCTTGAATTGCAGACGATAACTTTCTGTAGGCGTGGTTAATTCCTTTTGCCGCGTAAAGGGGTCTTCAATGGCCTTAACAAGGTGCGGCTTCATCACTACGCCGTTATTGGCAATATTGGCAAGCGCATGGGCCAATTGTAAAATTGTAAAGGCGTTGTAGCCTTGGCCAATGCCTAGAGAAATAGTTTCGCCTTCATACCATTTTTGCTGCTCGGGTTTTTTAAAGGTGGTTTTTTTCCATTGAGTGGAAGGCAAGATGCCCCGATTCTCACCTTCTAAATCGATGCCAGTAATTTGTCCAAGACCCAAGGGCTTCATAAAGTCATGAATCATATCCACGCCCATGTCACGCGCCAAAGTGTAATAGTAGGTATCGCAAGATTCCACAATCGATTTTTGCATATCGACCATGCCATGACCACCTTTTTTATCGTCCCTAAACGTATGATTGCCAAAATTAAAGAAGCCTGGATCAGAAATCGCATCGCTAGGCTTGCGCTTCTTATTTTCGAGCGCTGCCAAAGCCATAAAGGGCTTATAGGTAGAGCCTGGTGGATAAATACCTTTTAATGGCCGGTTATAAAGGGGTTTTTGTTTTGATTCGTTTAATTCTTTCCAGGTAACAGAATCGATACCCTCAACAAAATCATTGGGGTTGAAATTAGGCTTAGAAACAAAAGCCAAAATATCGCCAGTAGCAGGCTCAATGGCTACAAAGGCGCCACGAAAGTTGCCGTACAGTTCTTCGACTAAATACTGTAATTTAATATCTACCGAAAGCACAACATTTTTACCTGGGGTGGAAGGAAAGCTGGCCAAAGTACGAACTGGCTTACCGCCAGCAGTAATCTCCACTTGATCAATTCCTGGGGTGCCGCGCAATACCGGCTCATAACTTTGTTCAAGGCCAATTTTGCCGACGTATTGAATGCCTGATAAAAAAGATGCTTGCAGTGCATAGGGATCAATATCGGGACGCGCCGTTTCTATTTCAGTTAGCATGCGTTCTTTATCGCGTTGCGATACGCGACCAATATAACCAATGAGGTGGGAGCCAAGTTCGTTGTAAGGGTACTCGCGAAAACTGCGTGCCCGAATCTCAACCCCAGGAAATTGATAACGATTTGCCATAAAGCGTGCGGTTTCTGCGTCAGTCAACATCGAGCGCAAGGGAATGGTGCCGATGTTGCGAGAATCTTCCAAAGATCGTTTGAAATTTTTACGATCACGCGGCGTAATTAAAACAATTTTTGCTAAAGAATCGATTAAGACATCGATATTGCCTTGAACTTCGCCAGCATTTACTTCTAAAGTTAGGGCCGAATAGTTACGGCCGATGACAATACCATTGCGATCGATGAGTAAGCCGCGATTAGCCGGTGCTGGCACGATAGCAATGCGGTTACTTTCAGCCAAGGTGGAGTATTTATGGTGACTAACAAGCTGCAGCCACACTAGCCGAGAGAGTAAAAGTAAAAAACAAAAAGAAACAAATAGCGTAGCAATATAGATACGTTTTTGAAAGGAGCCTAAATCCGGTTTTTTCAGTGCGCCCATACTTAAAATTTAAAGGGGTCGAGTATGGTCGACATGCAGCGGGCGACGTTGCGGCGCTAATAGAATGCGGGTGGTAACTGGCCAAAGCAGCACCTCAATCAGGGTTTGTAACACCCCGCTGCCAATGGCCCACCAATAAATCGTGCCGCTCAAGAGCCAATGAATTAGCGGGGGAAAAAGGGCTACTAATAAAAATAAGGGGGTGATGTGCAGTGCTTGCGAAACAACTGGCAAGGCAATAATACGCCGGTGCCAAGTAACGGCTAAATATGCGGCTAGTGAATAGCTAAAAGCATGAATGCCTAATAAATCAGAATTATGTACATCCATCAGCAAGCCAAGCGCAAATGCAGATATAACGCCGATCAGGCGGTGTTGATGAATATTCCAAAAAATAAGTGCAAGTACTAAAAAATCGGGTACCCAAGCATAGTTACCCAGCGGCAAAAGATTAAGTAGAAGAGCGCAAAATAAACTGACATAGATAAATACACGATTTACTGGACGGAGGATGTAGCCGCTTTGAAAGTCAATCATTGCATACCTTTGGTGCGTGTTTGACGGCGACCGGGAGCGAAGCCTGTGTTATCACTAGTTTGGCCCGTTGGATTACCAGAGGACTTCTGAGGCACTGGTTTAGCATCGACTTGGGTTTCATACAGCAAGGCTAGTGCATGACGATAGCGATTCACCGGAGCAATCGGTACACAAAATACATTGGAGGAGTTTTTTTCTAAATTCCGTTCAATGCGGGTAATCATGGCAACAGCAAACCCAGGGGGGTAGGTGCCATCAATTCCTGAGGTTAAAAGAATGTCACCCACTTCCAAATCGCTAGCGACCGGCAAATATCTTAGTTCTAAAGGATTGCTGCGACCCGTACCAAAAACAGCGGCACGCAAACCATTGCGAGCCACCTGAACTGGCACAGCAAAATCACGATCCTCAAGAAGCGATACCTCAGCCGAGTTTTCATAAATGCGCACAACCTGTCCCAAAATACCAGCATCATTGGCAATTGGGTTGCCCGCCTTCAGGCCATCATTGCTGCCACGATTAATGACGATGCGTTGTGAAATTGGATTTGGCGGATTAAATAAAATTTCTACTGGCAAGGTTTTGTAAGTAAGTTGTTTTTGAAAATTAAGTAGCTGGCGTAAATTTTGATTTTCAGCTAAAAGTAATTCGCCTTGAGTAGCAAGTAGTGCTAACTCAGATTGGCGCAGTTTGATAGCTTGATTTTCACGTTCGAGTTCGCCACGGGTAGTGAAATAATTACTTGTCCAATCGAAGAGCAGGCGTGGCGTAAGGCTTACATATTCAAGTGGCCGCAAGACCCAATTGACTTGATTGCGCACCGGATCGAGCGTGTGAAATCGGAAGTCCATGATCATCAATGCCAAACTCATTGCAAGACAGACAAGAAGTTTAACGAGAGCTGAAATGCCCTGTTTAAAAAGTGGCGGAGCGCTATGTTGCAAGGCTCTGACCGAATAAACGGTTACTTACTCTTGCGAGAAAACGCCACTCAGCTTGTCCATGCGTTCGAGCGCAATACCAGAGCCACGAGCTACACAGGTAAGGGGGTCTTCTGCAATGTGAATGGGCAAACCAGTCTCTTCGAGGAGTAGACGATCAAGGTCGCGCAAGAGGGCGCCGCCACCGGTAAGCATCATGCCGCGTTCGGCAATATCTGAAGCTAACTCAGGCGGAGTTTGCTCAAGCGCTGCTTTAACTGCAGTCACAATTTGATTTAAGGGATCGGTAAGCGCTTCAAGCACTTCATTGCTAGTGATCGTAAAGCTGCGTGGAATGCCTTCGGCCAAATTACGGCCTTTAACTTCCATTTCTAATACGGCGGAACCCGGAAACGCGGAGCCAATCGTTTTTTTAATATTTTCAGCAGTTTGTTCACCAATTAGCATGCCGTAATTTCGGCGAATGTAGTTGGAAATTGCTTCGTCAAATTTATCCCCACCAACGCGAACAGAGCCCTTATAAACCATGCCTCCTAAGGACATCACCCCAACTTCAGTGGTGCCACCGCCGACGTCGATCACCATCGAGCCATGAGCTTCAGATACAGGGAGGCCAGCGCCAATGGCTGCGGCCATCGGTTCTTCGATGAGAAAAACTTGCGATGCACCAGCGCCTAATGCCGACTCACGAATCGCCCGGCGTTCAACTTGGGTAGAGCCGCAGGGTACGCAAATTATGATGCGCGGGCTTGGTCTAAATAGTTTGCTTTCATGCACCATTTTGATAAATTGCTTCAGCATTTGCTCGGTAATGGTGAAGTCGGCAATCACGCCATCTTTCATGGGGCGAATAGCTTCAATATTCCCGGGTACACGACCTAACATCGCTTTTGCTTCTGTACCTACTGCCAGAATGGTTTTTTTGCCATTAGGACCACCTTCTTGGCGAATTGCTACTACCGATGGCTCATCGAGTACGATTCCCCGATCGCGCATATAAATCAAGGTATTTGCCGTACCAAGATCGATTGCGAGATCATTGGCAAAATAGTTACGAATCAGACCAAACATAATGTAAGTGGGAAAATAGTCAAGTTAATGAAGATAAAGAAGAATGATACCCTAGCGCCCCATGAAACTCGATGAAGTCCAGCGCATTGCGCACCTTTCTAGGCTCGAATTGAGCGAACCCGAGGCTGAGGCACTTTTGCC
>CAILUH010000051.1 GCA_903837335.1 uncultured beta proteobacterium
AGCCATTCGGGATGTTGGGCGCGTACTCGAACAAGGCTATAACTTTGTCGACGGTATTGCGAAGTTAGTGCCGAATAAGCCGGGTCAAGTTGTGACCATTGAAATGGCTAAAAAAGAAGAAAAACAATTAGCCGAGCGTGAAAAAAATGAAGATGAAGTTAAACAATTATTAGCTTTAGCTCAGCAATTAGAGGGCATCACCCGTAATGTGGGGATGCATGCAGGAGGCGTTTTAATTGCCCCGGGAAAGTTAACTGATTTTTGTCCGCTCTATACCCAAGACTCAAAAGATCAAGATAGCCATACGGTGATTAGTCAGTTTGATAAAGATGATGTGGAGGCCATTGGCCTAGTGAAGTTTGACTTTTTAGGCTTAACCACGCTTACCATTCTGGCAGCTGCTGAACGCTGGATTCGGGCATTGCATGCGGAACGCAAGCACTGGAGCATTGGTGAAATCGTGCTTGATGATCCTGCACCGTTTGATATTCTAAAAAAGGCCAACACCGTTGCAGTCTTCCAATTGGAAAGTCGTGGCATGCAAAGCATGCTGCGCGAAGCCAAGCCTGATCGCTTTGAGGATATTATCGCCCTGGTAGCTTTATATCGTCCCGGGCCAATGGACCTTATTCCAGATTACATAAGTCGTAAGCATGGTCGACAAAAAGTCGAATATCCCGACCCCCGTATTGAGCCCGTATTGCGTGAAACCTATGGCATCATGGTTTACCAAGAGCAGGTGATGCAAATGGCTCAAACCATTGGCGGATATTCTTTAGGTGGAGCTGATTTACTGCGTCGGGCAATGGGCAAGAAAAAGCCTGAAGAAATGGCGCAGCATCGTAAAATTTTTAGTGACGGCGCGAAGCAAGGCGGAATTAGTGAGGGCAAAGCGCACGAAATTTATGATTTGATGGAGCGTTTTGCGGGTTATGGATTCAATAAATCGCATGCCGCAGCTTATGCTTTATTAGCTTATCAAACTGCTTGGCTTAAAGCGCATTATCCCGCTGAATTTATGGCAGCCAACTTGTCGTTGGCGATGGATGATACCGATAAAGTCAAAATTTTGTATGACGATTGCTTGCAAAATCGCATTACTGTTTTGCCGCCGAACATTAATACCGGAACGTATGAATTTACTCCCCTGCGGCTGGCTGAAGATGCTATTGATTTACCGCTGCATCAAATTCGCTATGGACTAGGTGCCGTGCGGGGAACGGGCGAAGCAGCCATTGAAGCCTTAGTAAAAGTACGGGAAAATGGCGGCCCCTTTAAAGACCTATTTGATTTTTGTGCTCGCATTGATCGGCGCCAAGTGAATCGTCGCGCCATTGAAGCTTTATTGCGTGCAGGCGCTTTCGATGTTTTATATCCTGTAGAGCAAAACTCGGGCGCAAAACGGTACGATATTCGGGCGACGCTTTTAGCTTCGTTAGCGCGGGCTATTGAGGCGGCTGAGCAGGCTGAGGCTTCGATTCATCAGGTGAGCTTATTCGATTCAGCAGATGAGAGTGAGCAGCATTTACCTGAGCTAGTGCGTGAACCACCTTGGCCTGAAAAGAAACGTTTGCAAGAAGAAAAAACTGCTTTGGGACTATGTCTTACTGGTCATCTCTTTGATGCCTATCGTCTCGAAGTTGAGCATTTTGTTCGCCAACCGTTGCGTAAAATTACCGAAGGCAAAGATCAATTGGTGGCTGGCATTATTACTTCAGCACGGATGCTAACTGGTCAACGCGGCCGCATGATGATTGCAACAATTGACGATGGGTCAGCCGCTCTGGAAGTCACCCTGTACAGCGAAGTCTACGAACCCAATCGACCATGGCTCAAGGAAGATGAGCTACTCATTGCTAAAGTCAATGTGATGCCAGATAAGTTTTCGGGTGGAATGCGGGTGGTCGCAGAGCAGGTGATGGATATTGCTGGCGCCCGTTTACGCTTTGCGCGTAATGTCCATGTGTGCATTGATGCAGGTATTGATTTAAAAATGTTGCGTAGCCAAATGGATCCCTATTTGATTGCCAATCGGGTGAAGCCCAGTAATGAT
Organism: uncultured beta proteobacterium; assembly: GCA_903837335.1. Lineage (GTDB taxonomy): Bacteria > Pseudomonadota > Gammaproteobacteria > Burkholderiales > Burkholderiaceae > Polynucleobacter. The sequence continues at coordinate 2,054 of CAILUH010000051.1, forward strand.
GTGGTGCGTGGTCTGCCATTGACTGCTGCCGTAACAGCAAAAGGCGGAGCTTGCTTAATGCAATTTCCCGATGAGTTGCGTTTATATCCTGATGATGCTTGTTTGCATAGCTTGCATCAGTTATTTGCTGCTAAGCAAGCCAATGCAGTAGTTGTACAGTATCAGTAACTAGCTTCAATTGCACTAATGACTTCACTCGGCTCTAATTGGTCGAGACAGGCGCTACGGCTATCGGCACGATCATCGCAACCTGCTTTGCGGCAGGGCACACACTCTCCTGGCCCTTGCAAAATAGTGACGTTCGCTACAGTTTGACTACGGGCTCGTAGTGCATAAGGTGTAGTGCCGATAAAGCCATTCGGCCAAGGACCAAAATTACTAGGGGGAGTAGGGCCAAAGAGGGCAATAGTAGTAGTACCGCACGCGGCGGCTAAATGCGTAATTGAAGTATCAACACCAACATAGAGTTTTGCTTGCCGCAATAAACTGCCCATTTGCGGAATCGATAAAGCACCTTTGGTATCCACTACATGCGATCGGATAGCGGGATCTAACAGTGACATTAAAGCATCGTTTAATTCTAAATCTTGGGTTGCACTCGATGCGCTTAAGACGACTTGCCAGCCTTGCCTTACTAAATAGACCACTAAAATTTGCCAATACGCGAGGGGCCAACGCTTGTAGGCCATTAGTGGGCCTGTATGAAGTACCGCTAATTTATTTGTGCGGAGCCCTTCAGCAATTTCCGCTAAAAATGCTGGGGTTAAATCTGCGGCTGCGGGTGGAATAACGGTAATGGGATTAGTAAATAAAGTGGCATGACTTACAAAGGGCTCTAGTAAGCGCATTTTTTCAATTACTACGTGTTGGTGAAAATAATCTACTTCAATACTTTGCAGACTGATCCATTTTTTCCAGGCATTTTTTAAGCTAATTGATTCTTGGGTAATCTCGCCTTGCGGATGGTTGGCAACGACGCCGACGCGCCGCGGTGCAGCTATCAAACTATATAAATAAGCACGATCACTTGGCTGGGTTACTAAGGCTAAATCATAGCGTTGAAAGAGGCGTTTAAAAAGGCTGAGAAATTCCTTAAAATTAGGACGATCAGCGGTTTCTATCCATTCTTGAATATCTGTATTCCCTTTGAGCATATCGAGTTTGCCGCGATAGCCAAGAAAGTGAAATTCTGCTGTTGGCCATAATTCGCGTGCCCGCCGAATGAGGGGTGTGGTGACTAGCACATCACCAATTTGCCGAGTAGCTATGAACAGTACGCGTTTCGGTGGTTTCAAATCAACCTTCGCTTTTGCCATAATTTTCGCACGTACATGCGCGGCATTTTCAGCAGCATTACCTTGATCATGAATCCGATGAAATAAATGCAGCACTTCAGTTGACCATGAGCCAGATTTACGCAGCACCCCGTTTTTTTGTAAACGAAAAACAAAATCAGCGTCCTCATGACCCCAGCCCGTCATGCTTTCATCAAAACCCTGAATGGCAAGAGCATCGCTCCGCCAGCAGGCCATATTGCAACCCTTGATACGGCGCCAGACAAATTGACGGTAATGTCGCCAAGTACCATCGGCGAATTTTAGATGCAAAGGTAAATACTTGTTAATACCATGGCGCAGTCGGTAGGCGAAGCTATGCGCTAAAAATTGGGCAAAATCCCATTGCGGCCACTGCAAAATGCCTTGGGTTAATTGATCATTCACCAAGATGCGACTACCGGTCACTAAATATCCTGCTTGGGCAAGTTGTCGATGGCGGGCCACAAAATCGGGTTGCACGATGCAATCGCCGTCGAGAAAAATGAAATAGTCGCCACCCGCAACCGCAATTGCTTGATTCAATATTTGGGTTTTGCGAAAGCCAATATC
>CAILUH010000052.1 GCA_903837335.1 uncultured beta proteobacterium
TGCGCCAACCTGTAAATCACCCGAGCGCAGTGCAGCAATTTCAGTACTCAAATCAAAATCAGCCGTTTGAATTCGAACTGTCATCTTAACCACCGGTTACAGGTGGAAAAAAGGCGACTTCATCACCATCACTTAAAGCGACATTTTCTGCGGCAATGTGTTGATTCACTGCGCAGCGTAATGCCCGTTCAGAGTTCAGTAGTTGTGCCCAAACTTCGCCGCGTTGCATCAGCCAAGCTCGCAAATCTGCAGTGGTCACTACTGCAGCCGGCACACTTACTAATTCCTCACTTAAGCCAAGGCCCTCACGTAGGGAGGCGAAAAAGCGTAACTGTAGTTTCATCGTGCCATCCTAAACGATTTTATGGATTTAGCGAGCTTAAGGGCATTTACTCAGCAAAATCTGCCTTAACTTCACAGTGCCTAGCTAAGCAATCCACTAAATGGGATATAAGCTACCATAGCGCCGCGTTGAATAGGCTGATTTGGCGGACAGTCGACTAGACCATCGCCCCATGATGCGCTTGTTAACACACCCGAACTCTGATTTGCAAACAAATCTAAGCCACCTGCTGGATTGACTTTAACCCGTAAAAATTCATTGCGGCGATCAGCACGTAGCCAATCAAAATCAGCGCGCATAAAATACTTTGGTGGGGAAATATCGGTGCGGCCCTGTAATCGTAAAATAAATGGTCGCACAAATAATAAAAATGTCACGAAGCTCGAGACGGGATTACCAGGTAGTCCCATAAACCAAGTTTCGCCACTAGCGTCATCAGCCCCCTTACGGACTACGCCAAAGGCCAACGGTTTTCCCGGCTTAATCGCTATTTGCCAAAGATCTAAGCGCCCTTCGGCATTGACGGCAGGCTTAATATGATCTTCTTCGCCAACCGATACCCCACCCGAAGTAATGATGAGGTCATGATTCGCACTGGCTGACCGTAAAGCGGCCCGCGTGGCATCTAAGCGATCCGGCACAATACCTAAATCCGTAGGTGCGCATCCTAACGATCTTAAGCAAGCTAATAAGGTGTCGCGATTCGAGTTATAAATTCCGCCAGGCTTTAAAGGTTCGCCAGGCAAGGCTAACTCGTCACCAGTAAAAAAAGCCGCCACTCGCACCCGACGCTTGACCATTAAATGCGTAAGGCCAGCCGATGCAGCAACGCCTAATTCTTGTGGGCGTAATAAAGTTCCAGCTGTCAATACAACTTTACCTGCCATGAGGTCCTCCCCACGGCGCCGAATCCATTGTCCCGTGCTGGGTACCTGATTAATGAGTACACGATCGGCTGGACCGGCATTTTCACTGGCAAGCAAACTAGTGTCTTCTTGCATCACAATGGCATCGGCGCCTGCAGGAATTGGTGCGCCGGTAAAAATACGGGCCGCCTGCCTGGCTTGTAAAGCTTGTCCTACTGAACCCGCAGGGATACGTTGACCAACTTGTAAAGTCATATCTGCTGCACTTAAATCCGCGCAACGAATCGCGTACCCATCCATCGAGCTGTTATCTAGCGGGGGCACATCAACTAGGCTTGTCACGTCTTCTGCTAGTACCCGTCCTAAAGCCGCCTGTGTTGACTCCCGCTCAACCTCACAGACAGCTTGAGCATACGGTAGTAAATGATCGAGAGCTTCTTGTGCGGTTAGCATCGTTTTTATTGGAGATGTGAAGTAATAAAAGCTTTGATCTCATTTACATCAGGTCTCATTGTCTGCACCCGTTGAGGTAATATTTTAATACTTTGAAAAGCGGGCGGACATTCAGCTGGGCGCCCTAGCGCGGCTTCAATCGTCTCGGCAAATTTAATCGGTAGCGCAGTTTCAAGCACAATCATGGGTATACCAGGCTGTAAATAATGGCGCGCTACTTGCACACCATCAGCAGTATGTGGATCAATCATGACACCATACTCTGCATCAATCTGACGAATCGTGTCGAGGCGATTTTGGTGGCTGCTACTGCCAGAAAAAAAGCTGAACTGCTGCAATGTTTGAAATGCGGGATCGGCTGATAGATCAAAGCTACCGGTCTCATCCACTTGCTTAAATAAAGCGGCAGTCCGCTGGCCATCTTGACCTAATAAATCAAAAATAAAGCGTTCAAAATTGCTGGCTTTCGATATATCCATGGATGGACTAGAAGTGTGTAAAGTCTGCGTGGCTTTACGAGCGCGATAAACCCCGGTTCTGAAAAACTCATCAAGCACATTATTTTCATTAGTAGCAAGCACTAAGCGCTCAATGGGCAAACCCATCATGCGCGCTATATGGCCTGCACAAATATTGCCAAAGTTGCCTGAAGGGACAGCAAAAGATACCCGTTCAGAACTCGCTTTGGTGGCGAGTAAATAGGCTTGAAAGTAATACACAATCTGCGCTACTACCCGCCCCCAGTTAATGGAGTTCACCGTGCCAATGTGATAGCGAGCTTTAAATTCCAAATCATTACTCACTGCCTTCACAATATCTTGGCAATCATCAAACACCCCTGTAACGGCTAAATTATGGATGTTGGCATCGGGTAATGAATACATTTGTGCTGCTTGAAACGCACTCATTTTGCCTTGGGGTGACAACATAAATACCTGAATGCCCGCTTTACCGCGCATGGCATATTCTGCTGCGCTGCCCGTATCACCGGATGTCGCGCCCAAGATATTGAGTTCTTGCCCCGATTTTTGCAACGCATATTCAAATAAATTCCCGAGTAACTGCATTGCCATATCCTTAAACGCTAAGGTAGGCCCGTTAGAAAGACTTAAGAGGCTCAGGCTTGTGCCCTGCTCTTCGCCCAAATAATGCAAAGGCGTAATATCGCTTGCTAGGTCAGTTTGTCGGCCATTGCAATACACTGCGGCGGTATAGGTTTTATGCGTAAGCGCGCGTAAATCTGCCGCAGGAATATCATTACTATACAAACGCAAAATTTCATAAGCGAGATCGGCATACGATAATTTGCGCCACTCATCGAGCTGCGCTGGACTGACAGTGGGATAGCGAACCGGTAAATATAAACCACCATCCGAGGCTAAGCCGCCCAGCAAGATTTGCTGGAAACTCACTTGCGGGCTCTTGCCGCGGGTAGATTGATACAGCATTGTGCTTACCTATGCTCAGCTGAAGTTACGATAAATTTTCAAGTCGTAACTTAACGACATCGCCAATTACCGTGCGCAATGATTGCATCTCTTGAATTGCTGCCAGCATATTTTTTTCTTTAGTGGCATGAGTCAACATCACTAAATCTGTTTGGGTTTCGCCTTCAGCCGCTTCTTTTTGAATAAGCGCATCAATTGAAACGCTATGCGAAGCTAAAATTTTCGTAATTTCTGCTAATACCCCCGCCTGATCTGCCACGCATAAGCGCAAGTAATAACTACTCGTAATTTCGCTAATGGGCAAAATAGGGAGGTTCTGCATTGCATCGGGTTGGAAGGCTAAATGGGGCACTCGATTTTCAGAATCAGCTGTCATTAAGCGAGTTACATCCACTAAATCAGCAATGACGGCTGAAGCAGTTGGCTCAGAGCCCGCACCTTTACCGTAATACAAAGTAGTTCCAACCGCATCACCAAATACTTGCACTGCATTCATCGCCCCTTCAACATTGGCAATGAGGCGCTTGGCTGGAATTAAGGTAGGGTGAACCCGCAATTCGATGCCCGCTGGAGTGCGTTTAGTAATACCGAGTAATTTAATGCGATAACCGAGTTGCTCCGCATACCGAATATCGACAGCTGATAATTGGGCGATACCTTCAATATAGGCATGTTCAAATTGCATCGGAATACCAAATGCAATCGCGCTCATAATGGTCACCTTATGTGCTGCGTCGATACCCTCGATATCAAAAGTGGGATCGGCTTCAGCATATCCAAGGCGTTGCGCTTCCTTCAAGACAGTAGCAAAGTCTAGACCCTTGTCGCGCATTTCTGACAAAATAAAGTTGGTGGTGCCATTAATAATCCCGGCAATCCATTCAATGCGATTTGCCGATAAACCTTCGCGCAAGGCTTTGATAATGGGGATTCCGCCAGCAACCGCAGCCTCAAAAGCGACCATCACGCCTTTTTTATGCGCTGCTGCAAAAATAGCATTCCCATGCACAGCAATTAAGGCTTTATTTGCTGTAACGACATGTTTCCCCGCAGCAATGGCTTCTAGCACTAAGTCTTTAGCAATGCCATAGCCACCGATCAGCTCAATCACAATATCTATTTCGGGATCGGCAATCACCGCTCGCGCATCAGCCACAACTTGAGCCCGATCTTGGACCAATTCTTTCGCGCGGGACACATTCAAATCAGCTACGGTATGAATGTGTATGCCCCGCCCAGCGCGTCGCTGAATTTCATCTTGGTTACGTTCAAGCACCGCAAACACCCCGCCGCCAACCGTGCCAATTCCTAAAAGACCGACTTGAATCGGTTTCAATGCATTTGATTTCATGATGTTGTAGTGGCTATTGACGCTTTGTTAGTACCGTGTTTTATTCGATACCGCTCCAGAAAGCGCGCTAAGCGGCCAATCGCCTCACGTAAGACATCTTCATGGGGTAAAAATACCACGCGGAAGTGATCAGGCTTCACCCAATTAAATCCAGTACCCTGGACTAATAAGACCTTTTCCTCCCGCAAAAAATCGGTAATCCATAGTTGATCGTCGGTAATCGGATATATCTCAGGGTCTAACTTTGGAAAGAGATACAAGGCTGATTTTGGTTTGACGCAAGTTACACCGGGGATTGCAGTTATTAAGTTCCAAGCAAGCTCACGCTGTCGCGCTAACCGCCCACCACTTGCTACCAAATCATTAATACTTTGATAGCCCCCCAGTGCAGTTTGAATTGCATATTGACCAGGTACATTGGCACATAAACGCATCGAGGACAACATATTTAAGCCTTCAATGTAGTCCATGACATGGCTTTTATCCCCTGAGACCACCATCCAACCAGCCCGATAACCACATGAGCGATAGTTTTTCGATAGGCCATTAAAAGTAATGGTCACAACATCGGTAGATAATGCCCCCAACGAAATATGCTCTGCTTGGTCATAAACCATCTTGTCATAAATTTCATCGGCAAATAAAATGAGGCCGTGTTCACGCGCAATCGCGATTAAGCTCAAAAGCACTTCTTGAGAATAAATTGCGCCTGTTGGATTATTGGGGTTAATAACTACAATCGCTTTGGTTTGCGGTGTAATTTTGCTACGCAAGTCGTTTAAATCTGGCGCCCACCCATTGGCTTCATCACAGAGATAATGAGTTGGCGTACCTCCCGATAAACTGACTGCGGCAGTCCAAAGGGGATAGTCTGGGGCGGGCACCAATACTTCGTCACCATCGTTTAACAACGCATTCATGGCTAAAACAATGAGTTCAGATGCGCCGTTCCCGGTATAAATATCCTCTAAGGTAACGCCTTGGATATTTTTTTGCTGGCAGTAGTGCATGATCGCTTTGCGCGCAGCAAAAATACCCTTTGAATCGGAATAAGCTGAGGCATTACCCAAATTACGAATCATGTCGAGCTGAATTTCTTCGGGGGGATCAAAACCAAAAACCCCAACATTGCCGATATTCAGTTTGATAATTTTCTGGCCCTCTTCTTCCATTTGCTGGGCAAGATCAAGCACCGGGCCACGAATGTCGTAGCACACATTATTGAGTTTGGTGGATTTGAGGATGGTTTTCACAATCGGTCTACTCGTCATCTATTGGCCATCTAATGCCCATTCTCAACGAATAGGTATATAGAGAGGCTGGCTATAATTCACTCAATTATGACAGAGCGCACACGTGAAGCTTCATTCTGACGCCCATTCCGGCCTAAATACGATTTCGGGCTATGGAGCTGACTATATTGAGATTAATCAAATAAGCTATCAGCATGCTGTTTTAGTGAGCCCGTCAGGGGAAATAGTGGCTTGGCCAGTAGCCAGATTTGCAACATTGACCGAAGCCGATTTTTTGCAAATTTGCGCCCGCCAGCCCGAATTATTTATTTTGGGCACTGGCGCACGTCAGCATTTTCCTAAACCTGAGCTTTTAAAGCCGCTAATTCAAGCGCGGATTGGTTTTGAAATCATGGATTCACAGGCAGCCTGTCGTACTTACAATATTTTGATGGGCGAAGGTCGGCAAGTGCTGGCTGCTATCCTGCTGGATACAGCATGAATAAACCCCCAGTCAAACTCGGTCTGGCGTTTGCCCTGTTAGTGGTCTACACGATCATTTGGTTCGGCACTTTAAACTATCGCCACTTAATTCCTTCTGATGAAGGTCGCTATGCAGAAATGGCGCGCGAGATGCTTTTAAGTGGTGATTGGATTACTCCGCGCTATAACAACTATCTTTATTTTGAAAAACCGCCTTTACACATCTGGGCAACCGCCCTTGTTTTTCAGGGCTTTGGGATAGGCGAATGGCAGGCCCGTTTATGGTCTGGCTTGTTGGGCTATCTCACCATTCTTTTAGTTGGCTTTACTGCCTGGCGCTTGTATAGTCCACGCGCAGGGCTGTTAGCTGCAGTAGCTTTGGGCTCTGCCCCCATGTGGGTTGTGGGTGGACACTTTAATTCGCTAGATACGGGTTTATCGGCATGCCTAGCTGCAGCGCTATCCAGCTTTTTACTGGCCCAAGCGAGTCAGACAGCAAAGATGCGGGTCCGTTGGATGTTGGGGTGTTGGACGGCCATGGCCCTAGCAACGCTCAGCAAAGGTTTAATTGGTATTGCGCTACCCGCCATAGTTTTTGTAGCCTATTCAATTGCTAGTTGGAATTGGCGCATTTGGAAAGAATTGTGTTTGCTGAAAGGCTTATTGATTTTCTTGATCATCACTTCACCCTGGTTTATTTTAGTTTCGCTACGTAATCCCGAGTTTGCGCAATTCTTTTTTATTAATGAGCACTTTCAGCGCTTTACCCAAGTGGAGCATAGTCGTCCTGGACCAATCTATTTTTTCCTCCCCTTTTTGTTGTTGGGATTCTTACCGTGGCTACCGCAAGTAGGCAGCGCAATGCTGCAAGCATGGCGACAGCGTCGTGGGCAATTTTCTAGCCTGAGTTTGATAAGTTGTTGGGTATTGGTTATTTTGGGTTTCTTTAGCCTCTCCCAATCAAAGCTGCCCGGCTACATCATGCCCACCTTTCCTGCCTTAGCTTTGCTAGCTGGCTACGCTATGGATCGGAGTTTGAGTGAGCGCAGTGGCTTATCGATTGGCTGGAAAGTGCAGGCGATATTTTTTGTCTTGCTGGGTTTAATTGGCTTTGCTTTTTTACCGCTCATTGGCTTTGAAGCAAAACCCGATGAATTATTAGCTTATGCCACCTATACACAGTGGGTCGTCAGCGCTTTACTTGTATTAATTGTGCTGAGCTTACTAACAGCACTCTTAGCTAGGCGGCATCCACTGCTTAGTATTTATTTTTATGCCATGGGCTTTTTTCTCACTTGTACCATTGCTGGCACCGGCCATGAAGCATTGGGACGCGCAGTTTCGGGGGTTGATTTAGCCGCTCAAGTTAAAGCTCAAATTCCCCTTGATGCAACTATTTATTCCGTGCGCATTTTGGATCACACCTTTCCCTTTTACCTTGGCAGAACCATGGTGATGGTAGAGTTTCCCGACGAACTTGAATTTGGCGTTAAACAAGAACCAATGCGTTGGGTGCCTTCCCTAGATGCGTTTATCGAGCGCTGGAAAAATGAGCCAACTGCCTATGCACTGATGGTGCCAGAGCAATATCTGGCCTTACAAAAAATGGGCTTACCCATGGAAGAAATTGGTCGAGATTCTCGGCGGGTGGTGGTAGCTCACCCAAGTTTGCGAAAATAGCACCATGAACGAAAAACCCACTATAAGCCCGAGTTCGCAGCCAAACTTTATTCCTTTTACTCGCCCGAGCTTTGATGAGGCCACAATTGCTGCGGTTGCCGCAGTCATGCAATCAGGCTGGGTCACATCTGGGCCTAAAGTCGCTGAATTTGAAGCCGAGTTAAGTCGTTATTTTGGTGGTCGACCCGTACGCTGCTTTGCTAATGGCACAGCCACAATGAAAATTGCTTTGCAAATAGCTGGCATTGGCGCAGGCGATGAAGTGATCACGACACCGCTATCTTGGGTTGCCACTGCCAACGTCATTTTGTCGGTGGGCGCTAAACCTGTTTTTGTTGATATTGATCCGCATACCCGCAATCTTGATCTTAAGCTCATTGCTGCCGCTATTACGCCGCGAACCCGGGCCATCATGCCCGTTTATTTAGCTGGCTTACCCGTTGATCTGGATGAGTTATATGCAATCGCTAAGATCCATCACCTCCGGGTAATTGAAGATGCTGCACAAGCATTTGGCTCGCATTGGGATGGCAAACGTATTGGTAGCATCGGTGACTTAGTCAGCTTTAGTTTTCAAGCGAACAAAAATCTCACTACCGTTGAAGGCGGTTGCCTCGTTCTCAACAACTCCAGTGAAACTGCCTTAGCTGAAAAACTGCGCTTGCAAGGTCTTACTCGGTATGGGCCAGATGGTATGGATGTCGATGTCTTAGGAGGTAAAGATAATCTCACCGATATCAATGCCGTCATTGGGATACATCAACTTAAAAATCTTCCAGCGTTTCAGGCTCGTCGCGTAGCGATTGCAAAACTCTATTTTGAATTATTAAAAGCCGGCTTAATAACTGATCCACTGCAGGATTTCGCCCTGCAACTACCCCCTGAAAATTTTACCGACACCAACTGGCATTTGTTTCAAGTGCTGTTACCTTTGCAGCAATTACAAGTAGAACGGTCGCAAATTATGACCGCCTTAAAAGCACTAGGTATTGGCACAGGGGTGCACTATCCCATCATCACCAATTTCTCGCTCTATCGTAAATTAGGCTACCTTGCAGAAACAACTCCAGTGGCGGAAGTCATCGGCCGCTCAATCTTGACCTTACCCTTGTTTCCCGCCATGAGCGATGCTGATGTTAAACGTGTGTGCAGCGCATTCTTACAGGTTTTACAGCAATATCGTCAAGCCAGCGCATAATTACGCTATGACGGTCTCTATGCCACTCAATTCATCACACATTGCACCACAATTAAGCATTATTGTGCCGGTATTCAATGAAGAGCCCGGCTTAGCAGCGCTCTTTAGCCGCCTCTATCCTGCGCTCGATGCGCTTGCTGAAAAACGTCAGCTACAGTACGAAATTATTTTTATTAATGATGGCAGTCGCGATCGTTCTGCGGCCATGCTGGGTCAGCAGTTTGAATTACGTCCAGATACCACTCGCGTAGTGTTGTTTCAAAATAATTTTGGTCAGCATATGGCGATCATGGCTGGCTTTGAGTACGCCCGCGGTGAATACATTATTACTTTAGATGCTGATTTACAAAATCCTCCGGAAGAAATTGATTTACTAGTCAATGAATTAATTGCCGGACATGACTACGTGGGCACGATTCGCACCAATCGTAAAGATACTTTATTTCGCAAAGGTGCCTCGCGCCTGATGAATCACTTGCGCGAAAAAATTACCCACATCACCATGACCGATCAGGGCTGTATGTTACGCGGCTACCAGAGGCGCATTATTGATCTGGTGGGCAAATGCAATGAAAGCAATACTTTTATTCCTGCCCTAGCGTATACCTTTGCAACAAACCCAACTGAAATTTCAGTGCAACATGAGGAACGGTTTGCGGGTGAGTCGAAATATAGTATTTACCAGTTGATTCGCCTTAACTTTGATTTAGTGACGGGCTTTTCGGTTGTACCCCTGCAAATTTTTTCCATTCTAGGCATGCTCTTAGCCTTGGCGGCTGGTAGTTTATTTGCCTATCTTTTAATTCGACGCTTTATTATTGGCGCTGAGGTAGAGGGGGTATTTACCCTTTTCGCATTGACCTTTTTCCTCATCGGCGTGATGCTATTTGGGCTCGGTTTATTAGGTGAATACATTGGGCGTATCTATCAACAAATTCGCCAACGGCCTCGTTATGTAGTTCAAGCCGTACTCGAAAAACCGTAAGTTATTTTTATGCGCGCAGTTGTTTTTGCCTATCATGATGTTGGCGTGAATTGCTTGCAAGCACTCTTCGACGCAGGGATTCAAGTTGACTTAGTCATCACCCATGCCGATGACCCCAATGAAAATATTTGGTTTGCGAGTGTAGTGGAACTCTGTAAGCAAAAAAACATTCCTTTTCTTCGGCCGCAGGCTAATGAATTAAATACGCTTTTACCGCGCTTGCAAGCGCTGCAGCCAGACTATATTTTTTCGTTTTATTACCGCTTCCTAATTCCAACTGCACTCTTGGCCTGTGCCCGTATTGCTGCACTCAATATGCATGGTTCTCTTTTGCCCAAGTATCGCGGCCGGGCCCCCATTAATTGGGCTATTTTGCACGGCGAAACTGAAACTGGCGCCACCTTGCATGTGATGGAGGCGAAACCGGATGCAGGAGATATTGTCGGCCAACTACCCGTCACCATTGGCCCAAATGACACGGCCACAGAAGTCTTTGCCAGGGTTAGTGCAGCTGCAGTTCAAGTGATACAAATCGCCCTACCGCAATTATTAACAGGGCAATTAAAACGCTTACCAAATCCCCTCGAGCAAGGCAGCTACTTTGGCGGTCGCAAACCTGCTGACGGCAAAGTCGATTGGTCACAAACTGCGCAATCGATTCATAATCTGATTCGTGCGGTTGCACCCCCTTATCCGGGCGCTTTTACGACTTGGCAAGGACAGCAAATGGTCTTGGCGAGCTCGATTTTATTGGCCTCACCGCCCCCACAACTCCAGCTTGGTCAGCCCGGTGTGCAGATGGTTGATAATCAGGTATTCGGCATTTGCGGTGATCGGCAGGTCATTGAGATTCTGCGCTGGTATCCCGCCTAGTATGCATTTGTATTCAATTTTTTAGACGAGGCAGCACCCATGAAAAAAATCCTCATTCTTGGGGTGAATGGCTTTATTGGCCACCATCTTTCCAAGCGTATCCTTGCGACTACCGATTGGGAAGTGTATGGCATGGATATGCAAAATGATCGCCTGAGCGATTTGCTTAGCAATTCCCGTATGCACTTCTTTGAAGGCGACATCACTATTAATCGCGAATGGGTCGAGTATCACATTCGTAAATGCGATGTCATCCTGCCCTTAGTCGCCATTGCCACTCCAGCTACTTATGTGCAACAACCTCTGCGCGTTTTTGAACTCGACTTCGAAGCGAATTTGCCCATTATTCGTTCAGCAGTTAAGTACAAAAAACATTTGGTCTTTCCCTCAACCTCTGAGGTTTATGGCATGTGTAGCGATGCCGAGTTTGACTCAGCCACTTCAAATTTAGTCTATGGCCCAATTCATAAACAACGCTGGATCTACGCCTGTTCTAAACAATTAATGGATCGGGTTATCTGGGGTTATGGCATGGAAGGCTTACGCTTTACCTTATTCCGCCCATTTAATTGGATTGGCCCAGGTCTTGATAGTATTTATACGCCTAAGGAAGGATCATCGCGCGTCGTAACGCAATTTTTAGGCCACATTGTGCGCGGCGAGCCGATTAATTTAGTTGATGGTGGTGAGCAAAAACGTGCGTTTACCTATATTGATGATGGCATCGATGCGCTAATGAAAATTCTCGACAATACTAATGACATTGCGAATGGCAAGATATTTAATATTGGTAATCCTAAAAATAATCATTCGGTACGTGAGTTAGCCAGCATGATGCTGGAGATTGCCTGCAGCATTCCTGAGTATGCAAAAACGGCGCAACAAGTCAAAATTATTGAAACGACCTCTGGTGCTTATTATGGTGAAGGCTATCAAGATGTCCAAAATCGCGTCCCGGCAATTGATAACACCGTGAGCGAGTTACATTGGCAACCCAGCACGAACATGCAAGATGCTTTGAAACATATTTTTGAAGCCTATCGCCACGATGTTCCTAAAGCGCGTAACTTAGTCGATCAAGATCATTAAGTTGGCTGCTTAGTCTATGGCAAAAATCGCCCTCAAGGTGGATGTTGATACGCTGCGCGGAACTCAGGAAGGCGTACCCAATTTAGCCCGCGTGCTGGAGCAATTACACTTGCATGCCACTTTTCTCTTTAGTCTTGGCCCTGACCACACTGGTTGGGCGCTTAAACGGGTGTTTCGACCGGGCTTCTTAAAAAAAGTGGGGCGCACATCGGTGCTTGAACATTACGGTCTTCGCACCTTACTTTATGGTGTTGTATTACCCGGTCCCGATATTGGCAAATTAGCACGTGCGGAAATGCAGGCAATTCATCGCGCTGGCCATGAAACTGGCATCCACGCTTGGGACCATGTCGCTTGGCATGACGGGGTACGTAAAGCGAATGCGCGGTGGACGCAGCAACAAATGCAACGTGCTTGGAGCCGCTTTGAAGATATCTTTCGTCGCCCACCAAGTACTGCTGGTGCGGCTGGCTGGCAAATGAATGCAGTGGCACTCCAGCAACTGGATGACTGGGGTTTAAAGTACGCTTCCGACGGCCGGGCACCACTGGATTTAGTCCCCTATCGAATTGCTTTCCCGCCAGCAAAGGTTGGCGAAAAACCGCATCGCAGTCAGTGCGTTCAATACCCCACCACCTTACCCACCTTAGATGAACTGATTGGTGTCAATGGCATGGATGCCTTTGCTGCTGTTCGACACCTATTAAGCCTCACTCAAAGTAACCCCAATGATCAAGTCTTTACCCTGCATGCAGAACTAGAAGGACAAAAACTCTTGCCTGCTTTTGTAGAATTAATCGAGGGCTGGCTAACCCAAGGTCATCAATTAATAACATTGGGCGAACTTCATCAATCCTGGGTAGCCACTCAGCAACTCGATAAAATAGCGACTTGTCCATTAAATTGGGGCACAGTACCAAATCGCAGTGGTGAATTAATGGTCTTCCCTTAACCCATTTTGAATTACTTTTTAACCTTAAAGGATTAATATGAGCATTGCTATTGGCCAACGCTTACCGAATTGCGCTATTCCCGCAACCTCGCAACTCACATTTTCGCCTGCGGCGTATGCCGGTCGTAAACTGGTTTTATATTTTTACCCTAAAGATTCAACCCCTGGATGCACAGTTGAAGCAGGCGAATTTCGTGATGCTATTGATGCGTTTACGCAAGCCAATACCTTGGTAGTTGGGGTCTCACGCGATAACTTAAAGTCACACGAAAATTTTCGTCAAAAACTGGATTTACCTTTCGAATTAGTGGCCGATACCGAAGAAAAGCTCTGCGCACTCTTTGGGGTGATGAAAATGAAAAATATGTATGGCAAACAAGTACGTGGCGTAGAACGCAGTACCTTTTTATTTGATTCATCCGGCAAACTTTGCAAAGAATGGCGTGGTCTTAAGGTCCCTGGCCATGCAGCAGAAGTATTACAGACCGCACAGGCCATTCAATAAAATCGGTAATTTAGCCCTTGCATTGCAGTTAATTTAAGGTAAAGTAAAGGCATATGCACCGGAAACGATGGTATGGCTTGATCATGCAACTTGGCGAAACTCAGCTAAGTCTGCTCAAGCTCCCCCGAATTTTTGCCCACTATTTTCGTTTTTCTCTTGACCGCCAACGCGCTTTGCTAGGCGGTTTTTTCTTTTAGGAGCCTTGCATGCCTTTGCCCCCACTACCGACTCAAATTGCCGATCAAGTCAAATTGAACCGTAAGGAAACCCCAGATTTAAAACAAAGGCCTGTCCCCGTCGTTCGTAATCCTGTTGAAACTCTCATAGATAACAACGTTGATCTGGAAACGCTAGCTTCAGCTGAATGGGCCAATAGTGCCCAAGTCGATTTATCTGCTGCAGAATTAGCACTAGAAAAAATTAAAGGCGATCATCGGCTGAAGCAAACCGAAAATAAAAATTCAAAACGTATTATTCGTAGCGGGCCACCGACTTTATTTGTGCTTGATACCAATGTGTTAATGCATGACCCAGCATCGCTCTTCCGGTTTGATGAGCACGATTTATATTTACCAATGACGACTTTAGAAGAGCTTGATAACCATAAAAAGGGTATGAGCGAAGTCGCGCGTAATGCCCGCATGGTCAGTCGTTCGCTTGATCAACTCATCGCAGGTACCACTGGCACCCTTGAGGAGGGCATCCCGCTGAATAAGCTGGGACACTCGGATGTTACAGGCCGACTATTTTTTCAAACCCAATTATTTACCCATGTACTCCCTGAGGGGCTGCCCGAAGGCAAAGGAGATAATTTAATTCTGGGAGTCGTTCGCGAACTCAAGCAAACGAAACCTGAACAGGAAGTGGTCTTGGTATCGAAAGATATCAATATGCGTATTAAGGCACGTGCTCTAGGCTTGCCAGCTGAAGACTACTTTAATGATCAAGTCTTAGAAGACCGGGACCTAATGTATACAGGCGTCATGCATTTGCCGCCTGATTTTTGGCCTAAACATGGTAAAGCCATGGAAAGCTGGTCTGACGTCAAGTCTGGCTCAATGTTTTATCGGGTAACTGGCCCGTTGGTTCCTAGTATGTTGGTTAATCAATTTGTCTATCAAGAAAACCCCGATGGCTCTACGCCCTTTTATGCCCAAGTAAGAGAAATTAATGGCAAGACTGCGCTCTTACAAACGCTGCGCGATTTCTCCCATCAAAAAAATAATGTTTGGAGTGTCACCGCGCGTAATCGTGAACAAAACTTTGCCATGAACTTGCTGATGAATCCTGATGTTGATTTTGTTACCCTACTTGGCCAAGCGGGTACAGGAAAAACCCTTCTAGCCTTAGCAGCTGGTCTTGAACAAGTTCTCGATAGTAAGCGGTATAACGAAATTATCATTACCCGCGCTACCGTGCCAGTGGGTGAAGATATCGGTTTTCTGCCCGGTACTGAAGAAGAAAAAATGCAGCCTTGGATGGGTGCCTTTGACGATAATCTGGAAGTACTTCATCGTAATGAAGATAATTCAGGTGAATGGGGTCGCGCCGCTACCCAAGAATTGATTCGTTCGCGCATTAAAGTCAAAAGTATGAACTTCATGCGGGGCCGAACCTTTGTAAGTAAGTTTGTCATTATTGATGAGGCGCAAAACTTGACGCCTAAGCAAATGAAAACCTTGGTAACACGAGCTGGTCCTGGGACAAAAATTATTTGCTTAGGCAATATTGCACAAATCGATACGCCCTATTTAACCGAAGGTTCATCTGGCCTGACCTATGTTGTTGACCGCTTCAAGGGTTGGCGTCATAGTGGTCATGTGACTTTAGCTCGTGGCGAGCGCTCGCGCCTTGCCGATCATGCTGCAGAAGCCTTATAACTATCGCTTACGCCTACTGATTGGTCTTGCTGTTTTTGGTCTAACGGCCTGCGGCATGTTTGGGGGACGCTCCAACCAGCCCGCTTCATTTTCTTCGGCACGGGTTAGTCAGTTTAAGGAAGACACCAGTGTAGGTGCGGAGGATATTTCGATTGCCGCGGTTGGCTTAGTCGATGTACCTTATCGCTTTGGCGGCAACACTCCAAATGGTGGCTTCGACTGTAGCGGCTTAATTGTTTATGTTTATAACAAAGCGGTGTCGATACGGCTGCCGCGCACGATTGAAGAAATGAGTAAAAAAGGCAGCAGTATTGGTCAACAAGCGCCAGCACCAGGCGATCTGATCTTTTTTAATACCACGGGGGAAAGGTATTCGCATGCTGGTATTTATGTGGGTCAGGGTCGCTTTGTCCATGCGCCTAGCGCTGGAGGCACAGTTCGCTTAGACCGCATTGATACCCCCTATTGGGCCGCACGTTTTACTGAAGCTAGGCGCATCGTACCCAACAACTAAGCTTGGTAATTAAAAGGGTTCGTACCCGGTAAAGCCGCCACTTGAACCATTGGGGCTGCTAGATGAAAAGCCGGATGCCCCTAATGCCAGATTATCAAATTTCGTATAGGGTCCTTGCCAGCTGAGACGGATAGTCCCAATCGGACCATTCCGTTGTTTACCAATGATGATTTCCGCTACACCTTTATCGGTAGTGGTATCAGGGTGATAAACCTCATCGCGATAAATAAACATAATGAGGTCGGCATCTTGCTCAATCGCGCCCGACTCACGTAAATCCGACATGATTGGACGCTTATTGGGGCGTTGTTCTAAGCCGCGATTTAATTGCGACAATGCCAACACAGGGCATTGCAATTCTTTTGCTAGTGACTTTAAAGAGCGAGAAATTTCTGAAATCTCAGTAGCGCGATTTTCAGAACTAGATCCGCCACTACCACTCATTAATTGTAAATAATCGACGATCACTAAACCAAGCGTGCCACCAAAATTACGGGCAATCCGGCGCGCTCTAGCGCGCAACTCAAGACTTGATAAAGCGCCAGATTCATCAATTAAAATCTGCGTATTACTTAAACGCGCAATCGCATCAGTAACGCGTGGCCACTCATCATCTTGTAATTTCCCGGTGCGCATGCGCGATTGATCTACGCGTCCTACTGACCCCAAAAGGCGTGAAGCTAATTGCGTACCCGACATTTCCATTGAGAACACGACCACTGGCAAACCTTCTACCAAAGCGACATTTTCAGCAATATTCAGGGCTAACGCGGTTTTGCCCATCGAGGGTCTGCCCGCAACAATAACTAAGTCGCCCTTTTGCAAACCACTTGTTTGCTTATCTAGATCAATAAACCCAGTAGCAATCCCCGTAATATCGCTGCCACCTTGCCGGTTATATAGTTCATCGATTCTTGACACCACTTCTTGCAAAAGTGGCTCAATTTCTAGGTAATCACCTTTACGGCTACCTTCTTCACCAATTTGCAGAATGCGTGATTCAGCCTCATCTAATAAAGTACGCACTGAACGTCCTTCGGGCACAAAGGCAGAATTCACAATGCTGTCAGAAACGGCAATCAATCGACGCAAAATACTGCGGTCGCGCACAATTTCGGCATAACCTTTAATATTCGCAGCGCTAGGAGTATTTTGCGCTAATGAATTCAGGTAGTCGATGCCGACTAATTCGCCGCCCTGCTCCGACTTAATTGCCTCATGAACAGTAATGACGTCAGCAGGGTGGTTGTCGCCAATTAAGTTTTGGACAACACGAAAAATTAAGGCATGTTCTGGGCGATAAAAATCGACTTCGGTGAGGATGCCACCGAGGCGATCCCAAGCTGAATTATCTAAGAGTAAGCCCCCCAGTAGCGACTGTTCTGCCTCTACCGAATGGGGGGGTACTTTTAACGCTTGCAGTACTGCATCCCCTGAACCCGCCATACTAGGATTAAGCGTTATGGAACGGGAACGGGATTCAGCCATAAGGCTATATTAAGCCTGTTCGCCAATCACACGAATCACGATGTTTGAAATCACATCGGTATGAACAGCCACCGCTACAGGATGGTCACCCACAATTTTCAAGGGTCCAGTTGGCATACGCACAAACGATTTTTCAATCTCAAAACCTTTGGCTTTTAAGCCATCGGCAATATCGTGGTTCGTTACCGAGCCAAACAAACGACCATCGACTCCAGCCTTTTGATTGATTTCCAGAACGAGGCCGTCGAGTTTTTGGCCAACGATTTGCGCAGCAGCCAGTTTTTCAGCGGCTAACTTCTCAAGCTCGGCACGACGCGTCGCAAAATCGGCAATCGCTGACTCAGTAGCACGACGTGCTTTACGTTGTGGAATAAGGAAATTGCGTGCATAGCCGTCTTTAACTCGCACGACATCACCAAGGTTACCCAAATTAGTGACTTTTTCTAAGAGAATGATTTGCATTAAGGGCTCCCAATTATTTCTTGTGTTGATCTGAATATGGCAACAAAGCCAGGAAACGGGCGCGCTTAATTGCAGTATCTAATTGACGCTGAAATTTTGCTTTCGTGCCCGTTAAGCGCGCAGGAGTAATTTTTGCATTCTCGCCAATAAAATCTTTGAGGGTATCGATATCTTTGTAATCAATTTGCTCAACGCCACCAACAGTAAAGCGGCAATACCGTTTCCGCTTGAACAATGGGTTCTGTGCGGGCTTCTTTTTGAAATCGGGTTTCTTTCCAAACGCCATAATGATTTCCTCTTTAATCTTTCAATTGAATATGGGTAATATGAAATACAAGACGCTGATTACGCAGGGTTTTGGGGGCTAAAAATCCTTCAAATACCGCCATGCTTCCTAAATTCATTTGCTCTAAAGCCCGTTGTATTGGGCCAATTGCAATTGCCTCAACGCTCATCTGAATTTGCCTAGGCATATCTACTTCGCTGACCTCGCCAACATATTGAAGTTGGCAATGCATGACGGGTAGACCTGCTGGTGTAAATCGAATCGCGTCTTTGGATACCAAGGAAGCAGTTAGGGTGAAGTGATTCAACGCCGTTCCGCAACTTGCTTACGCTCTATCGCCTCCGCATTTCGCTTAAATTAATGATCTAATTCCGCCGCAACAGGTGCGTCGGTTTGAGCTTGCTTACGCGCATCTTCACGTTGCACTTCTTTCATCATGATCGAAGGCTCTACTTCGGCCTTGGTCGCTTTGATGATGAGGTGACGCAAAACAGCATCGTTAAATTTGAATGCATGCTCAAGCTCTTCCAACGTTTTCTGGTCGCACTCAATATTCATACAAACGTAATGGGCTTTGGCAAGCTTGTCGATCATGTAAGCCATCTGGCGACGGCCCCAATCTTCGATGCGATGAACTTTTCCGCCTGCTGTAGCCAACACAGCTTTATAACGTTCAATCATCGCGGGCACTTGCTCGCTTTGGTCCGGATGGACGATAAAGACTATTTCATAATGACGCATCTAACACTCCTTCTGGATAAAGTCATCTGGGCGTCTTGCTAACTTCAGATGGTATTGAAGTCGGCAGCCAGTATGACAAGGGTGGAAACAAATTGTAGGTAAAACCGCAGTTAAAAACTGCTAAGAAAACTTATCAAACTGCAGATAAGAGCGCTATTTTAGCAAAAAACCCTACTTCACGCTCAAATTCAGCGCCATCCAGACTTAAAAATCCGCTTTAGCAAGGGTTTCAGGCTGCAAATGTGCGGTTAGGCTGATTTACTGTCGTTTTAAGCGCCTTTAACTCACAAAAGTTCTTGATCTATCAAAACTACTGTATACAATATCAGTATGGACATAAATACAGTCGAATTCATCGATTTACCCAAATTGACCCCCCGCCAGGGTGAAATATTGGCCCTCATCTCCCAATCGATCGAGGAGAGTGGTCTACCACCCACCCGCGCTGAAATCGCTACCCGACTGGGCTTTGCCTCGGCCAATGCCGCTGAAGAGCACCTCCGCGCTCTGGCTCGCAAGGGTTATGTCGAGCTAAGCCCTGGTACCTCACGCGGTATTCGCATTCCCCCCAAACATACTCAAAGTCGTGCTCAACATGCTTACCAAATGGCCCTGCCCTCAGGCGCTTTACAGCAATTAACGCTGCCACTCATTGGGCGAGTAGCTGCAGGCTCGCCCATCATGGCAATAGAGCATATTGAAAAACATGTGCCCATTGACCCGGGCTTATTTAGTAAAGGTGCCGATTATTTATTAAAAGTAAAAGGTATGAGCATGCGCGATGCAGGTATTTTTGATGGTGATTATTTGGCCGTGAAAAAAACCAGCGAAGTACGCAACGGTGATATTGTCGTAGCGCGGCTAGATGATGAGGTTACTGTTAAACGTTGGCATCAAAAAAAGACTGCGCAAGGTTTCGTGATTGAATTACAAGCAGAGAATCCAGACTTTAAAAACATCTTGGTCGATGCTCGCCAGCCTAACTTTGCCGTCGAAGGCCAAGCAGTGGGTCTAATTCGCTCGCAAGGGTTATAAGCCGAAGTTAGTCGAGTAGGATTACTTCTTTGTTGGCGAAACAACATTCGCGTTTTTTGGCGATGAAGTAAGGATGATTTGTGATTTTGGTCCCACCATCGAGCCATCAGCAACTTCCACCATCACGGTGCGGTCTCCCTTAGTAAAAACCAAAATGCTCCACTTTGCTTTTACCGCGCTGATCGTCGTCCAGCCTGCTTTAGGAAATTCAGACTGAAAGAATGCATAAATATCCGTTGGGGTTTGTAGACCAGTTAAAACTACGCGCCCTACCCAACCATCGCCTCTACCAATAATCAATGATTCAGCGCCAATAATACGAGCGCCAACGGGCAACGGTAAACCGCCCAATAATTCAGCCTGGGTTTGATTAATTTCGTCAGGGGTACCAGTGGCCATGTCACCCGAACCCGAGCTTGCGCAGGCTATTAAAAAACAGGGGAACAAACAACTCAACAGGATCTTGCGCATCACCATGACTTTCTTCGAAATAGAAAAGCGACTGACCCCATTTTAGGGGGCATTCGCATTTCGTCAAGCGCCTGAAACTAGGCGCGCATATTGTTCAATAGACAAAGACTGGAGGTGCGTGAGGGAATCGAACCCCCGTAAGAAGCTTTGCAGGCTCCGGCCTAACCACTCGGCCAACGCACCAAATTCTTGAATCGAAAATGGGAAGCTTTTTAGGGCTTCCCATCGAACTTGGAGCGGGAAACGAGGCTCGAACTCGCGACCTCAACCTTGGCAAGGTTGCGCTCTACCAACTGAGCTATTCCCGCGTAATAGGGCGTTAGTTTAGCAAATAATCCCTTAACCTGCCTCTTTACTGCTTATCAACCAATTGGGGGAAGGCTTTTTGTAAGTAATAAAACATCGACCATAGCGTTAATAGGGCCGCGACCCAAATTAACCATGTACCTACCCGCGCACAATTAAGCCAGCCAAACAGGGTGTCGTTGAGCAGTAAAAAGGGAATTGCGACAAGTTGCGCGCCTGTTTTTAACTTGCCAACGAAATGGACCGCCACGCTCCTTGAAGCCCCGACTTGTGCCATCCATTCGCGTAAAGCTGAGATCGTAATTTCGCGCCCAATAATCACCAGCGCGACCCATACTTGCACTCGATCCATATTTAATAAAACCAACAGCGCAGCAGCCACAATTAATTTATCTGCCACCGGATCTAGAAAGCCGCCAAAAGCCGATTCTTGACCCCAACGACGAGCTAAAAAACCATCCAACCAATCGGTTAATGCAGCTAAAACAAAAAGAACGGTACCAAGTAAATTTTTTTCAAAAGGAGTGAGCCAACTATTGGGTAAATAGAAAATTCCAACGATGATTGGAATTGCGCCTACCCGCAACCAAGTTAACGCAATCGGTAAATTAAAAGGCATCTTACAAGCATAAACTAAACCTCGTCGGTATTTAGAAATACCTTCAGATTAATGAAGCTGACGGTAAATTTGTTCGGCCAAAACCGCTGAGATACCTTCTACCCCGAGTAACTCTTCGATGCTGGCGTTCGCAACACCGCGCAAACCCCCAAAACGGGCTAATAGTTTTTGCCGCCGCTTTGCACCGATGCCTTCTATTTCCTCAAGTCGCGAAACAGTGCGGGCTTTGGCCCGCTTGGCCCGCATTCCCGTGATTGCAAAGCGGTGAGCCTCATCGCGAATTTGCGCAAGCAACATTAAGGCTGCGCTATCAACCCCTAAAGCAATGGCAGCTCGATCGTCGGCAAAAATTAAGGTCTCTAAACCGACTTGGCGATGCTCTCCCTTGGCTATGCCAACAATCAAACTAATATCGATACCAAAGTCGACTAGTACTTGGCGAGCCATTTCAACCTGACCTTTACCGCCATCGATCAAAATCACCTGCGGCATGCGGTCGGGTGGAATTTCTTGAAAATTAGCGTAGCGGCGTTGCAACACTTGGCGCATCGCTGCGTAATCATCCCCTGGGGTAATGTCTTTAATATTAAAGCGCCGATATTCGCTCGCTTGCATGGCATTTTTTGCGTACACCACACAAGCCGCTTGAGTTGCCTCACCTGCCGTATGACTAATATCAAAACACTCGATGCGTAACTGCTCTAAATTATCCACTTCCAAGGCCAAAACATCCGCTAAGGCGCGCGCTTTTGCAAGCTGCCCACCTGCTTCAACTAAGCGCTTGGCGATGGCAATTTTTGCATTGCCCTCAGCCATCGCCAACCAATGGCGTCTTTGGCCATGGGGTTGATGGAGAAATTGAATTTTACGACCCGCTCTCGCTTGTAACATCTCAGGCAAATCAATGGCTAGTTCAGCGTCGCCTTCCACTTGAGTTAAATGACTCAAAATAATCGTTGGCGGAATCAAATTGCTCGCTAGCTCTTCATCTCCGTGTAAATAATGTTGCTGCATAAAAGCTTCTAAAATTTCTGCTGGATCTGGTAATTCACCGGCCACCGAACGCAAGGTCTTCGGAAAATAAGCGCGGTCACCCAGATGTCTTCCGCCACGCACCATCGCTAAATTAACGCACACCATACCCTCTAATTCAGCAACTGCCAAAACATCTACATCACCTTCACCATCGGCAACCGTATCCATCGATTGTTGTTGTAATACGCTAGATAAATCAGCAATTCGATCACGCAATACTGCCGCCATTTCAAACTCCATAGCAGCGCTATGCACCTCCATCTCTTTTTCCAACTCCGCCAAAACCTGACTATGGTCTCCTTCTAAAAAGCGCATTGCTTGGGTCACATCTTGACCATATTGCTCAACACTCAAGCGGCCTACACAGGGTGCGCTACAACGATGAATTTGATGTAGTAAACAAGGCCGGGTACGATTCTTAAAAACGGAATCTTCACAAGTTCTTAAACGAAATACTTTTTGTAAAATTTGGATACTATTGCGCACTGCCCAAGCATTGGGAAAAGGGCCAAAATACCGATTACGCCGGTCGACCTTGCCGCGATAAGAAGCTAAGCGAGGAAAGGTGCTGCCACTCAACATGAGATAGGGGTAAGACTTATCATCCCGAAACAAAATATTAAATGGTGGAGCTAATTCCTTAATTAAATTATTCTCTAATATCAAGGCCTCAGACTCCGTTCGAGTGACGGTGGTTTCATAGCGGGCAATTTTTCCCACCATGCGTTCAATCCGCGGTGATAATTGAGTGCGCTGAAAATAACTGGAGACCCGTTTCTTCAGATCGCGGGCTTTACCGACATACAAAATATGTCCTGCCGCGTCAAAAAAGCGATAGACCCCCGGTAAACCAGGGAGCTGTTTAACATCTTTTTGTAGGATTTCGAAAAGCGAATCACTCATGCGTTGGGATATTTTCTGTCAAATTGTTGATAACTTTGGAGATGCTGGGGTTTGCTGGCGGCTTGCCCGCAGTTTAGCAATTCGCCACAAGCAAGCGGTTCGTCTCTTTTGTAATGATTTACCAACCCTTAATTTACTCGTTTCAGGTCAACTACCGATGAGGGGACTCACAATCCATTCGTGGGAGGCAAGCCATCAGCAAATCCTGAATAACACCTCCACTCAAATGATCCCAGATGTGGTGATTGAAGCCTTTGGCTGCGACCTACCCCAGCCCTATCTAACCAACCTGATTTTTACCAATCCCCAAGCAATCTTAATTAATTTGGAATACCTCAGCGCAGAAGCCTGGGTTGGTGAATACCATGGGAAAGCCTCTCCGCAAGGAAATGGTTTAGCAAAATATTTCTTCTTTCCAGGCTTTCAAGCAAATACCGGTGGGCTACTCCTTGATCCTGTTTTCCCACTCCCTGCTTCAGCCGAGCCCCCTCCCAGTCTTTTAGCTCTTTGGCAGCAATTACGTCCCGCAGCGAAACGCATCAGTATTTTTTGCTACCCATCAGCACCTTTGCAGGAATGGCTTATGGAACTGGCTACGCTGGATGGTGAATACGATGTTTTACTTGCCGTTAACCATGCCTCCTACTTCAATCAGTCGCTAGTAGTGCCTGAGTCGATGCGTCTACATTACTTACCTTTTATTCCGCAAGATGACTATGACTGGCTATTAAGTCAATGTGATTTCAATATCGTGCGGGGTGAAGATTCATTTATACGCGCGCAACTCGCTGCAAAACCATTTTTCTGGAACATCTATCCGCAAAATGACTTAGCGCATGAGGTCAAACTTAAGGCATTTCTCGATCTCTATTTAGAAAATGCCTCACCCGCGCTGATTTCAGCATGCTGGCAAGCCTCTAAATGGGTATCCCCTAGAGTCTGGTGGCAACAATTACCCGTCTGGGAAGCTCACGCTAAATTATGGCGTGCAAAGTTACTCAAAGAGCAAGCTGATGGCGGTTTGGCGACCCGTTTATTGCACTTTGTAGAGTAAACGTCGCCAAATGGGTAAAATGGTGGGCTTTTGCTTCAACCAATCTCAATTTGTTATTAGGATCATTAGGAACACCCAAGATGAAAACAGCTCAAGAACTCCGCGTTGGTAACGTAGTTATGGTCGGCACCGATGCCATGGTAGTGGTGAAAGCCGAATACAGTCGCTCAGGACGCAACTCGTCAGTGGTGAAAATGAAATTAAAAAATTTGTTAACAGGCACACCGAATGAAGGTGTTTATAAAGCGGATGACAAATTCGATGTGGTGATCTTAGATAAGAAAGATTGCACCTATTCCTATTTCGCCGATCCCATGTATGTATTTATGGACGCCGAATACAACCAATATGAAGTTGAGTCAGAATTTATGGGTGATGCCTTGCATTACCTTGAAGAGGGCATGCCCTGTGAAGTTGTTTTCTACGAAGGTAAAGCACTATCGGTAGCAATGCCAAACTCCTTGGTTCGCGAAATCATCTATACCGAACCAGCAGTTAAGGGTGATACCAGTTCGGGCAAAGTGTTGAAAAACGCCAAATTAGCTACCGGCCATGAATTACAAGTGCCGCTGTTCTGTAATACGGGTGACAAAATAGAAATTGATACCCGTACTGGCGAATATCGTAGTCGCGCTAATTAAACGCCAGATCCATCAGGCTTGCTTTTAAAAACGGAATGCGCTTAAATTAGCCGCAGCTGGCTGAGTAACTTTTTCGCCTGAATATATTCTGCCTGCTGCTGTAATTCATCCCAATTTAAGCCGGAAAATTTTGGCATCAACTGCAGCAAACGCTGTCTGGAAGACAGCAGTTTTGCACTTGTCACTTGTAACTCTGTCAGCAAGCGATCAGCTAAGTCGGGACGATTGCAAATGAGTACTGCATCGCAGCCTGCTCGCAAGGCCATTTGCGCAGCTTTAACTACATCACCAGCCACACTGGCGCCTTCCATGGCTAAATCATCGCTGAAAATAACGCCCTGAAATGCGAGCTGCTGGCGCAAAATAGTCTGCAACCAAAGCGCTGAAAATCCTGCGGGGTGTTGATCGACTTGGGGATAAATTACGTGTGCAGGCATGACAGCCGCTAAACTCAAATGCAGCCATTCATAAGGCTTGACATCATCATTGAGGATTTTTTTTAAGGGCCTCTCATCTACTGGTATAGCGACATGGGAATCGGCTTTTGCCCAACCATGCCCGGGAAAGTGCTTCCCGCAATTAGCCATACCTGCCATTTGTAGTCCTGCATTCAAGCTTTTAGCCAAGGCAAAGACAATTTGTGGGTCACGCGAAAAAGACCGATCACCAATGACACTGCTGCGCTGAAAATCGAGATCGAGCACCGGTGTAAAACTAAAATCAACACCACAAGCGCGTAACTCAGCAGCCAAAATATAACCGCAAGCGGTGGCAGCTTGCATAGCTACAATGGCTTCGCCAGCCGGATAGCTGGTCGCACTCGCTTTTTTATGATTAGTCATCCACAACTCACCCAATCGACCCATTGCTGGTAAGTGAGTGAAGCCATCTTTTTTGCAGCGCTGTACTCGACCACCCTCATGATCAATCGAGATTAGTACATCGGGGCGTAAAGCCTTAATACTCGCAGTTAGCTTAATCAGTTGCTCCCGATCGCTAAAATTTCTGCCAAATAAAATCACCCCTCCCGTTAAGTGGTGCAAAATCCGCTCGCGATCTGCAGCCGTCAAACTCAGGCCAAGCACATCTAAAGTAATGGGTCCCGGAGAAATGGCTCGGGCTGATTTTTTCATTCTTGGGTGCTCACAATCACAAAGGCAATTACCATATCTTGTTCATCACTAACGGTAACTTGCGCTTGCCATTTACGCTCTGCCATCCAAGGTGCTAGCAATCCGGTGTAATGCAGTATCGGTTTACCACTCGCTTCATTTAATGTTTCCACTGAACGCCAGGTCATCGGTGTATGCATACCCAGGCCAATGGCTTTTGAAAATGCCTCTTTGGCGGCAAAACGGGTCGCCAGATAGGCCATGCCACGGCGCTGATTTCGTGCCAAGCGCTGACCAAAGACCAGCAACTCTTGTTCTCCCAAAATACGCTTCGCTAAACGGCCCTGAGTGCGCTCATATGCCGCAACCAAACGGGGTAACTGCAAAATATCAGTGCCGATTCCGATAATCATGTTTTATCAGCTCCACTACGTGCATTGAGCATGATTTTTTTCATCGCCGTAATGGCGGATTGCCAGCCCTTAAAGAGAGCCTCTGCCACAATGGCGTGACCAATGTTGAGCTCAGAAAAATCACTAATTTCAGCAATTGGCGCTACATTACCTTCATGTAAGCCATGGCCTGCATTAACCCGCAAGCCTAAACTTTTCGCTAATCGAGCCCCCGTAACCAATCGTTGTAGCTCCACTGCTTGCGCAGCGCCTTCAGTATCCGCATAGCGGCCCGTGTGCAATTCAACCACGGTAGCGCCAACTTCTTGCGCTGCTTCTATTTGCGAGGGAGTGGGGTCAATAAATAAAGAAACCCGAATTCCTGCTGCTTGTAATTGTTGAACTGCTGCTTGCACTTCCGCTCTCTGTCCAATCACATCCAACCCACCTTCGGTCGTCAATTCGCTGCGCCGTTCGGGAACCAAACAAACATCGTGCGGCTTTACTTGACAGGCAATCGCGAGCATTTCGGGCGTGACTGCACACTCTAAATTCATGCGGGTGGTAATTAAGGGTCGTAGGGCTAGTAAATCAGCATCTTTAATATGCCGTCGATCTTCACGCAAATGCAAAGTAATTAAATCGGCCCCTGCTTTCTCGGCTTCGAGCGCAGCGCGAATGGGATCAGGGTATGCAGTGCCACGGGCATTTCGTAAGGTAGCCACGTGATCAATATTGACACCCAGCTCAAGTGTCGAACGATTAGTGTGCGAAGGAGGACTCATACGACAAGATTAACTGATTTATAAAATGGTCTAGATTTTTTTGAGATCAATCAAGATTTGCCGCGTGGTCAAGACTTGATCTTGTAAATGCAAACTAAGTAAAAACCGCATGAGTTGCTTGCTTTCAGAAAGCGTATCGGCTGCTGCGTAATCTCCTGCTGCAATCTGCACCAAGGTATTACCGCTCAATACTGGCCAATGCCCTGGGTCATCCGCTTGCCAAGGGCGAATACCACGCTCGGGCTGATAAACATATTGTTTATCCGTTTCGGGACTAGCATTCGTTTCAACACAACGGTCTAAAGCTGCAGCATAGCCAGTTTCTTGTAGGAGGCTTAATTCAAAAGGCCGGAGAATTTGCTCGATACCCAAATTCGCTGCTTCTAATTCTGCTAAGGCATGAATAGTTTCGGCATAGCGATCGTAAAGCTTTTCATAGGCATCTTCGCGGGCTAAAAACTTCACCAAAAGCTCGTTGAGATAAAAGCCGCACAGTAAAGCATCGCCGACTAGTGAAGGCGTACCGCCAACCCATTCCGATTTAATCAAGGTGCGTAGTTCAGAGCGCCCACTCCAAGATACCAATAAAGGTTGAAAGCGCTGCAATACTGGACGTAATACGGAATGCGGACGTTTAGCCCCCTTAGCAATTAAAGCCATTCGCCCATGCTGGCGAGTGAATACATCAAGGATCAAGCTCGTTTCTTTGTAGGGAATGCTATGCAATACAAAAGCAGGCTCATCGATGATACGAATAGACGCCATTTATTCCAAGCCCTGTGCTCGCAATTCAGCGTGATCATCGGCCCAACCGCGCTTCACCTTCACCCAAGTTTCTAAAAACACTTTGCCGTCAAAGAGTTTTTCCATATCAATTCGGGCTTCGGTCGAAATTTTCTTTAAGCGCTCGCCCTTCTCGCCAATAATCATTGGCTTATGGCTATCACGATTCACTAAAATAGTCGCCGCAATGCGCCGCATTCGGCCGTCCATTTTAAATTGATCAATGATCACCGAACTAGCATAGGGCAACTCTTCGCCAGTGTAACGAAAGACCTTCTCACGCAAAATCTCGGCTGCTAAAAATCGTTCGCTGCGATCGGTTAAGGTTTCTGGATCATATTGAGCCTCACCAGTGGGTAAATAATTTTCCAAGAGATCTAACAGGCGCTTAACATCATCAGGATTTTTGCCGCTCATGGGCACAATCTCAGCAAACTGTTGCGTTTGATCAGGTCGTCCACCCAGCTCATTCCATGGCAAACCCATTTGCTTCATAAAATCAAGTAAGACTAAATCGCGTTCACCAGGCGTTTGATAGCGCCGCGAAAATAAATCCAATTTATTCAGAACCAAAATGATCGGCAAATCAGGCGGTAAAAGTTGTAACACCTTGACGTCATCTGCGCCAAAGTAGCCCGCTTCAACCACAAAACAAGCCACATTAACGCCCTGCAAAGCGCTGGTAACCGTGCGATTAAGTGCCTTATTCAGCGTGTTCATTAGGCGGGTTTGAAAGCCCGGTGTATCGATAAAAATAAACTGTGCTTGTGGGCGATTTTGAATACCAAGAATCCGGTGGCGAGTGGTCTGCGCTTTCCGCGAGGTAATACTAATTTTCTGACCCACTAAGGCATTTAAAAGCGTCGACTTACCCATATTGGGCCTACCAACAATGGCAATCGTGCCACAGCGAAATACGCCATCCGTATTCGACTCCATAGATAAATCAGCTCCGCTTTCAATCGTCATATTAGCCTTTTAGCTTCAGTTTCAACTGCTCATCAGTAGAAGCTGATTTAGCGGCTTTTTTCTTGGCTGAACGGGTTTTCTTGGGTTTGCGCGTTTCTTGGGGCAAGGCTTTTTGTAAGGCGCCCAAGGCTAATTTAGCGGCGGCTTGTTCGGCGGCACGACGCGATGCCCCACCTCCCTTGACTTGAATTTTTAAGCTCGCAATCACACACTCCACTTCAAATTGCTGACTATGCGCAGCACCGGTCGTACCAGTCACGTTATAGGCCGGTAAGGGCATTTGAAACCCTTGCAAATATTCTTGCAAAAGTGTTTTATCGTCTTTACCCAGCGTTTTTGGATCAACATGCGCCAAGATCGTGGAATACAACTTACTTAAGCTTGCCCGTGCCGCATCAAATCCACCATCAATAAATATCGCTCCAGTGACTGCTTCTAACGTATCAGCCAAAATAGAGGGTCGATGGAAACCCCCACTTTTTAACTCGCCCTCCCCTAGGCGTAAATAATCGGAGAGCGATAACGATTGGGCAATCTCATACAGCGCCTGCTGCTTAACCAAATTGGCACGCACCCGCGACAAGTCACCTTCATCTAAATCTGAATACCGTTCATATAACAATTCAGCAACGACGCAATTGAGGACTGAATCACCCAAGAACTCTAAGCGTTCGTTATTTTTCTTACTATGGCTACGATGGGTAAGCGCTTGATTTAACAGCTCCGGTTTTTTAAAGCTATACCCTAAACGCTCTTGCAGGGGTCCGTTGTCAATCACTGCGCGAGCGTTCATAACTTACTCAAAGCTTCCGATGCGGCTTAATGCACCTAAATTAAGCCAAACAAAAAAAGCGCGTCCAACAATATTTTGATCCGGAACAAAGCCCCAGAAGCGTGAATCGGCACTATTATCACGGTTGTCACCCATGGCGAAATAATGTCCCGTTGGTACTTTACAAGTCATACCAGAGCTTTGATATTGGCAATTCTCAATCCCGGGAAATTTTTCAGGCTGAAAAACTGCTGTAGTCCGCTCGGGATCATTTAATATTTTATGCGTTAATCCGCCTAAATTTGCTGGATAGGTTTCCGTAAATTCTTTTTCATAGCGCATATTTTCTGGATCTAAATACGGTGCTCCACCACTATATAGAAGGGGCTCGCCATTAATAATCAAGCGCTTATTCTGATACTCAACCACGTCGCCCGGAATTGCCACTACCCGTTTAATGTAATCCACTGACTCATCGCGGGGATAACGAAATACCACGACATCGCCGCGTTTTGGGGTACCAAGCTCGACTACTTTACGATTGATCACCGGCAAACGAATGCCATAGGTGAACTTATTCACCAAAATAAAGTCGCCAATTTGCAAGGTTGGAATCATTGATCCTGAAGGAATTTTGAACGGCTCGAATAAAAACGAACGTAAAAAAAACACTGCGCAAATCACCGGGAAAAAACTCGCTGAATACTCGACCCAAAGTGGGACGCGATGATCACCCGCAGCAATACGGCGTGGCGCAAAATAAAAACGGTTCGCAACCCATGCCACCCCAGTAACGATCACTAAAATAAAAAGGATTAAAGCAAAATTCATTTATTCCACCTGCAAAATAGCTAAAAAGGCTTCTTGCGGAATTTCTACATTACCAACTTGTTTCATCCGCTTTTTGCCTTCTTTTTGTTTTTCTAAAAGTTTACGTTTACGCGAAATATCGCCGCCATAGCATTTAGCTAATACATTCTTACGCAATGCTTTAACGTTTTCGCGCGCCACAATATTGCTGCCAATTGCCGCCTGAATAGCCACATCAAACATCTGCCGCGGAATAATGCCCCGCATTTTTGCTACTACATCCCTGCCACGAGATTGACTATTGCTCCGATGCACAATGACGGAGAGCGCATCAACCTTATCGCCATTAATTAAGATATCGACTTTCACTACATCGGCGGCCCGATATTCTTTAAATTCGTAATCCATTGATGCGTAACCACGGGAGACTGACTTCAAGCGATCAAAAAAATCGAGCACAATTTCAGCCATAGGTATTTCATACGTTAACTGCACTTGACGGCCTAAATAATTCATATTGGTTTGCACGCCGCGCTTACCGGTACACAAGGTAATAACCGAGCCCACATATTCCTGTGGCATGTATAAATTTACTGTCACAATCGGCTCCAAAATGGCCTCAATCTTGCTAGGGTCTGGCATCTTTGATGGGTTATCCACGGTGAGAATGCTACCGTCACGTTGCTGCACTTGATACACCACTGTGGGCGCCGTTGTAATGAGATTCATGCCGTACTGCCGCTCTAAACGCTCCTGCACAATTTCCATGTGCAATAAACCTAAAAAGCCACAACGGAATCCAAAACCTAAGGCCTGTGATACTTCGGGCTCATAAA
>CAILUH010000053.1 GCA_903837335.1 uncultured beta proteobacterium
TACCCCAGGCCGCCAACTGTTTAACGTACTCCTGATTAAATGCTATAAAACCTTGATCATCGAATTGCTGCGGTGAGCGCAGCTCACAATGGGCAAAAGCAGTCATTGGGCGCCCTAGCTGGCGTAAATGTTTTTCAATGGCAATAAAACCCGCTTGTAACGGTATGGCGCGCTTAAAGCGAATTTGCTCGAGACGATATCCAGGATGCGCGACTACTCCTGCGGAATATTGAAAAACACTAGGCAGATAACGATAATTGCCTGCTATAAATTCGCTTGCTGAGTTCATATGCTGCGCTAATCAATCGTCATACTAGAGGCTTTAACAATTTGCGCATACTTAGCAATCTCAGCTTGAATATGCTCACCAAATTTTGCCGGTGTGCCACCAATAATTTCAATGCCGCGCTCCGAAAAACTCTTTTTAATCGCAGGATCTTGCAAAGCACGATTAATTGCACTATTGACTTTATCTACCGCATCTTTCGAAAGGCTAGCGGGGGCAACAATACCGTACCAAGAATCAGTCTCAAATTTTGGAAAGCCTTGCTCAGCAATTGTTGGAATCTCTGGGGCAAGCGGAGCCGGAGTTAAATAGGTTGTCCCAATCGCCTTTAACTTACCAGATTTTATATGTGGCAAGAAATCGGGTAAATTGCCAAACATCATATCGATATTACCCGCTAACAAATCAGTTAGGGCTGGCCCTTGGCCCCGATAAGGAATATGCACCACATAAATTCCAGCTTGGGATTTCAGCATCTCACCGGCAAAGTGTGCGGTGGTGCCATTACCAAAAGAACCATAGGATAACTTTCCTGGATTTTTTTTGGCATAAGCAATGAGTTCTTTTAAGTTATTCACTGGTAAACCAGGACGCACCGCCAATACATTTGCTGTTTTCGCGATCAAAATAACCGGTTGTAAATCTTTATTCAAGTTATAAGGTAAATTCTTTACCAAACTTTGATTTACTGTAAAGCTATTGGCAACCCCACCAACCGTATGACCATCAGTTGCTTTAGCGGTAGCATCAACCCCAATGACGGTTCCAGCTCCAGGCTTGTTATCAATGATGACGGCGCTACCCAAAAACTTTCCCATATCTGGTGAAATAGCGCGGACCACCGAATCTAAGGTGCTAGCGCCACCGGGGAAAGGCACAATAATGCGGACGGCCTGTCCATTTGGCCAATTGCTTGGCGTTTGCGCATGACTAAGGCCAAAGTAGCAGGTGCAGATAATAGTAAATAAACTAGCTATAACAAAACCAGTGTTTTTAATCTTCATGCTGCCTCCGCTTTGATGAGCCTATAGTTTAGCCTCTCACTTATATCCTACCCGATCAAGCAATCGTTGTGCAGCAATTTGATTTTTGCCGATCGCCGCAATCGAGATATTTTCTGCCTTGTACGGGCCGAGTAATTTGAGACCCTCATTTTCCATTTTGACTGATTTAACGACTGGCCATTCATTATTACCATTCGCAAAATATTCTTGCGCAGAGTCACTGGCCAAGTAATCGAGAAACTGAATTGCTGCTTGAGAATGGGGTGCATTTTTTGCTACCCCGCCACCAGCGATATTAATATGGGCTCCCGAAGTTTGTTGATTGGGCCAAACAAAGCCAATTTTAGAAACAATCGCTTGGTCCTCTGGATTTTTAGAGCGTAACAACCTCACTAAATAATATGA
Source organism: uncultured beta proteobacterium (assembly GCA_903837335.1). Taxonomy (GTDB): domain Bacteria; phylum Pseudomonadota; class Gammaproteobacteria; order Burkholderiales; family Burkholderiaceae; genus Polynucleobacter. The sequence continues at coordinate 1,696 of CAILUH010000053.1, forward strand.
ATTCGTTAGGGCCACACCACACTCACCTGCTGCAACGGCCTTAATCTGATCGGTATCACCACCTCTGGGTGGCCGTGCCATATTAGCCACCATACCTTTGGCCCAAGCTTCCGTAGCCGCTTCACCTCGACGCTCGATCATCGCCCCAATCAGCGACAACATATAAGGATGCGCACCGGAGCGAGTACAAACTCGTCCCTTATTCATTGGCTCAGCTAGTTTTTCATAAGTATCGACGTCCTGCGGGTTCACAGTCGCTTTGTTATACACAACTAAACGCGCGCGGGTCGAAAAACCAAACCAGGTCGTGCCTTCCGCATCAGGCTTCGCACGTAAATTAGCTGGAATTCGACTGGCCAAGTATTCAGATTGAATCGGTTTAAAAAAACCATCAATTTGTGCGCGCCATAGACGTGCTGCATCAACCATCAAAATAACATCGGCGGGGCTTTTACTACCTTCACTCTTTAATTTTTCTGCTAAGGCATTGTCATCTGCTTCAATACGATTAATTTTGATGCCCGTCTTCTTGGTAAAGTCGCTGTAAAGAGCCTCATCGGTTTGATAGTGGCGCGCCGAATATAAGTTCAGCTCTTTCACCTCATTTGCTGTTTGGGCAGCAGCAGGCTTCGTAATCCATGCATTAATAAGTATGACGGTAATAATTAAAATGCTCGCACTAAGCACGAGTGGAATCTTTTGCGCCAATATTGACATTCTCATTTCTAAAGCCATTGTTCTAACCTGAAGATATATAAGATCTATTCAATATATCACAAATAAGAATGATTATCAATTAAGAATTAGGGCTTAGACATAAGCCGGGAGAGTGCCAGGACTGGCAAAAGACCGGCCAGAACAATGGTTAGCGATGGCAGTGCGAGCTCTGCTAAACGCTCATCAGCAGCTAATTGATAAGTAGCAACCGCTAAAGTATCGAAATTAAATGGGCGTAGTAGTAAAGTGGCAGGCAATTCTTTCATCACGTCAACAAAGACAAATAAACCCGCGGTAAGTAGACTCCGCTTAAGTAAAGGTATATGCACTCTTCTTAAAATCTGTGCCTGCGATAAGCCAAGTAATGCTGCAGAGCCGTCCATTGATGGAGTAATCCGCGATAAACCCGCTTCAACACTTTGTAAGCTTGAAGATAGAAAGCGAACTAAATAGGCATAAATCAAAATGAATATGCTCGCAGAAACCCACCAAGCCAATTGAAAAATTTCTAAAAAAGAGAGCACTCCAATTGCTAAAACTGCGCCTGGTAAGGCATAACCAAATCCTAATAAACGATTAACCCAAGTCAAGCGGGAATTTAATCTCACTGAATAAGCAAAAAATATCGCTAATAAGACTGAAATTAAGGCGGTGATAAATGACACTGATAACGAATTACCTAGCCAAGCAAAATAGCGGTTATCTATATTTAAACCTTGCTTGTAAAGTAGCTGCAGTAACGCAAATGCGGGCAGTAAGATTCCACAGAAGAGGGTTAGACCGCAAAATAAAAATGCTAGTAGGGCGCGCCTACCATGCAGGGTCTTAGATAAAGACTTGCTTTGGAAAGAGGATGAGTAACGGAGTTTAGAGCGATTACGTTGTTCAATGAAAAAGATTAGCAAAACAAAACTTAATAAGCCCAGTGCAAGCTCGATGGCTGCCATACGATCGCCAAAGGATAGCCAAGCTTTAAAAATACCAGTGGCAAATGTTTGCACCCCAAAGTAAGAGACTGCACCAAAATCTGCCAATACCTCCATGAGGGCAAGTGCCATACCAGCAAAAATTGCCGGTCTTGCCATTGGTAAAATCAACTTCCATAGTGCCTGAATCTCACTATAGCCAAGCGTTTCAGAAACTTCGAGCAAGCGACTACTACGCTCTAAAAAAGCAGTGCGAGTAATGAGATATACATAAGGATATAAACAAAAAGAAAAAGACCAAATTGCCCCACTTAAGGATCTAGGATCAGGAAAAAACCATAAAGAATCTAATCCCCATATCGAGCGCATTGCACTTTGTATCGGGCCTGAAAATTGCAATAGATCGACAAATAGATAAGCCATCACATACGTTGGCACTGCTAAAGGCAAAATTAATGCCCAGGCAAAAAATTGCTTACCGGGAAATTGATAGCTTGCAATGATCCAGGCATTACCAACGCCTAAAATAAAAATACCGAGACCAATGCCACTAATCAATACGAATGTCGAAACAAGATAATCCCCTAGAACAAAATGCCATAAATGGGATAGCGTGCTAGTTGCCAGAGATGCACTTGTGCTGCCTGTACCGCTATTGAAGTCCGGAAAAAAAAATGGCAGCGCCAACCCAAATAGGGGCAAAAATAACAGGAAGGCCAGAGGTACTACGATTCGCTTCATCAAATCAACAATCCGTTTAGACTTTAGTTATTCATTAAACCATTTGTTTTAATGAGAAAATTATAGGGATGAACGTGAATCACACCCTGCTTTCCTTAAAACATATTGAAATTAGCTACCCCAGCACTAATGGGCAGGGATCGGTAACTGCTGTCAAAGGCCTTGATTTGGAGTTGCAACAAGGTGAAATTGGCTGCTTACTTGGAACCTCAGGCTGTGGAAAGTCGTCCGTTCTTAGGGCCATTTGCGGCTTTGAACCCGTACAAAAAGGTGAAATCCTACTTCGTAATAGTGTTGTTAGCTCACCTATCACTCACATCGCACCCAGCCAAAGACGGGTTGGGATGGTCTTTCAAGACTTCGCCCTCTTTCCACATCTAAGCGCTTTGGAAAACGTCGCTTTTGGTTTGCAACATTTTCCTAGCGCTCAAAGAGCACCCCTAGCAACAGAGTGGTTAAAGCGGGTTGGGCTTGCTGATAAAGCCCAAGCTTACCCGCATGAGCTCAGCGGTGGACAACAGCAGCGCGTTGCGCTGGCAAGAGCAATGGCGCCTGAACCCGAATTAATTCTGCTGGATGAGCCCTTCTCAAGTTTAGATATTGAATTTAGAGAGCGCCTTGCAGGGGAAATGCGCGAGATTCTCAAAAAGAATCGTATTACTGCGCTTTTGGTTACCCATGATCAATTCGAAGCCTTCGCAATTGCCGATCAGATTGGTGTTATGGCCGAGGGCAAAGTAATTCAATGGGATACCCCTTACGCCTTGTATCACCAACCCATTAATCGCTATGTTGCCGACTTTATTGGTCGTGGTGTATTTGTCAAAGGCGTAGTCCAAGCAAGTGGCAAAGTAAATATTGAACTGGGCGAATTGGTATTAGATCCGGGCCACAAGAACACAGTCGGCGAAGAAATTGATGTTCTACTTCGTGCTGACGATATTCAACATGATGATGCTAGTCCAACGCAAGCAGAAGTAGTGAGAAAAACGTTTCGTGGCGCCGATTTTCTCTATACCCTAAAGCTTGCGTCAGGCACTGAAATTGTTGCCTTTGTGCCAAGTCACCATGATCATGCCATTGGTGAAAAAATTGGTATTCACTTAGTAGCAGATCATGTGGTCACATTTAGCCAGGAATCAAATCAAGCGAGATCATAACGATCGAGATTCATCACTTTAGTCCAAGCTGCGGCAAAATCATTAATAAACTTAGTTTGCGAATCAGCACAGGCATAAACCTCCGCCAGCGCGCGCAACTGCGAATTAGAGCCAAAAACTAGATCGACTAGGGTTCCAGTCCACTTCAGTTTTCCTGTGGCGCGATCCAAGCCTTCAAGAACACCAGTAGCTGTATCGGCTTGCTGCCACTTAGTATTCATATCGAGTAAATTAACAAAGAAATCATTCGTTAAGGTTTCAGGACGCTGTGTAAAGACACCAAATGTAGTGTGATCAAAATTGGCATTAAGAGCACGCATTCCGCCTATCAAGACAGTCATCTCAGGCGCTGTTAAGGTGAGTTGGTTAGCTCGATCAATTAAGCATTCAGCGGCTGCAGCAACATTGCCATCACCCATATAGTTACGAAACCCATCAGCGCGTGGCTCGAGCACTGCAAAAGAATGTACATCAGTTTGCTCTTGCGATGCATCAGTCCGGCCAGGGAAGAAGGGAAGTGCGAGCATTTGATCTGCTTTTTTGGCTGCCGACTCAATCGCTGCATTACCGCCTAGAACAATTAAATCAGCTAGTGAAACTTTTTTTCCAGAAGTCTGTGAAGCATTGAATTCTGTTTGAATAGTCTCTAATGTTTGCAAAATAGTTACTAACTCAGCGGGCTGATTCACTGGCCAATCTTTTTGTGGCGCCAAGCGCAAACGAGCACCATTCGCTCCACCCCGTTTATCGCCTCCCCGGAAAGTGCTTGCTGAGGCCCAGGCTGTTTTCACTAACTGAGAAATAGATAACGGCGCTGCTAATATTTTTTGCTTTAAATGCGTTATATCTTGTGCATCAATCAATGGATGAGTGACTGCAGGAATCGGGTCTTGCCACAATTGCTGCTGCTTTGGTACAAGGGGGCCAAGATAACGTGAGATGGGTCCCATATCACGGTGCGTTAATTTGTACCAAGCCTTAGAAAAAGCGTCCGCCAATTCTTCTGGATGTGCATGAAACCGCTCCGAAATAATGCGGTAACTTGGATCCATCTTCAAGGCCAGATCAGTTGTAAACATCATCGGTGCATGTTTCTTAGCAGGATCATGTGCGTCAGGTACGGTACCAGCTGCAGATGCCTCTTTTGGCGTCCATTGATGAGCACCTGCGGGGCTCTTTGTTAACTCCCACTCATAACCGAATAGATTATCAAAATAGTTGTTATCCCACTGTATGGGATTTGTTGTCCATGCGCCTTCTAAGCCACTCGTAATAGCATCATCCCCAGAGCCAGTTCCAAAAGTATTTTTCCAACCAAAGGCTTGTTCTGCAATCGGTGCAGCTTCGGGTTCAGGACCAACATACTGTGCAGGATCTGCAGCACCATGGGCCTTACCAAAGGTATGGCCACCAGCAATGAGAGCGACCGTCTCAGTATCGTCCATCGCCATTCGGGCAAAGGTCTCGCGAATATCGCGCGCAGCTGCTAATGGATCAGGGTTGCCATCAGGACCCTCGGGATTCACATAGATCAAGCCCATTTGTACTGCCGCAAGTGGCTTTTCTAATTCTCGATCACCGCTATAGCGCTTATCAGCTAGCCACTGCCCCTCTGAGCCCCAATAGATATCTTCGCCTTCCCACACATCTTCACGCCCACCGGCAAAACCAAAAATCTTTAAGCCCATTGACTGCAGCGCAATCGTACCGGCAAGCACCATGAGGTCAGCCCAAGAAATTTTACGGCCATACTTTTGCTTAATAGGCCAAATCAATCTACGCGCCTTATCAAGATTGCCATTATCAGGCCAGCTATTTAGTGGCGCGAAACGTTGTGTGCCAGAACCTGCACCACCACGCCCATCGCCAATGCGATATGTGCCAGCGCTATGCCATGACATACGAATGAAGAATGGGCCGTAGTGCCCATAGTCAGCCGGCCACCATGCTTGTGAGTTTGTCATTAAAGCATTGAGATCTTTGATAACGGCATGTAAATCAAGACTTTGAAATTCTTTAGCGTAATTAAAATCCTCAGCCATCGGATTAATTAGCGGCGAGTGCTGATTTAATAGCTTGAGATCTAATTGATTAGGCCACCAGTCGGCATTTGTCGTGTGTCTCGCTAAAGCACGATCATCGGCACTGTCAGAAAATGGGCAAGTGGCTGCTGTTGACATGAATATTTCCTAAAATTATTGATTTAAAAAATGAATGAATGCGTTATTAAATACTACCTAAATAATCTCGTTTACCAATCTCAACGCCGTTATGACGCAAAATATTATAGGCAGTCGTTACATGAAAATACACATTAGGAATGGCATGCGCTAATAAAAACTGGAGGCCTTTGTAATGGGTCTCCTTATCGCCTCGCTTGGTAACGATATCTTTATCTTCGGTGCCATCAATCTGCTCAGGCTTAATTCCCTCGATAAAAGCAATCGTTTTAGCAATGCGTAACTTCAAATCTGCGATAGATTGTTCATTATCTTCATACACAGGAATTTCTACTCCAGCCAATCGGCCAACTAAACCTTTCGCTGTATCAGTTGCAATTTGAATTTGTCGGGTGAAGTTAAGCATATCGGGAAATAAACGGAACAAAGTAAAGGCAGTGGCATCTAATTTTTTAGCATCAATATGGGCTTGAGTCTTATCTAAAATGGCAGATAGATTCTTTAAAACATGGATGAAGCGCGGAGCGCTAGCTTGGTACATTGAAATTGTCATCATGAGCCTTTAGGTGGGTGAAATAATTATGGGGATTCTTATATTACACTTCTAATATGAATCCTGTCTGTCTGACCTTGAGGCTGCTAGTAAAGGGCTGATCAAATTGATTTCAACTTACATCACCATGATTCACTGCCTGGTTCGCCTTTAAAAGGTCCGACTAACTCAGGAGTGATCCAGCCCCCATAAAAGCCGCTGGGCTGAGGTAAAACTGGCTGCCCATCAACAGTACATTGCAACTTGGTAGGATAAAAAGCAATGTGATCGGCAATCATCTTTGCTTCATTAAAGGGTTGGGCATAGCTCCAAGCAACTTTTTTGAGCTGATTAACACCATCATCTATATCCCAGTATTGAGCAGGACCTTTCCACTCACAAAAAGAATTGCCAATAGATGGCTTCAAAAATTTGAAGTTGATATCCTTTGGTGGGATATAAAAACTTGGTGGATGGGAAGTTTCTAATACCAAAATAGCATTTTTTGTACGCGCAATTTCTTGCCCTTTAAAACAAATAACAACCTCCCTACAATCCTCAACATACTTTGGGGGACGTGGAAAATCCCATACCGAAATTTGCGACGCATTGGGTACAACTGCAAATGGTGGTCTTGTGGTTCCTCGCCAATTCCATTGCTCTTGTGCAAGCTTGACCCAATCTGGTAACTGACTCATGAGCAATGAAATTAAATGTACTCAGACACCTCAACCAAATTCCCATCAGGATCGCGTAGATAGACCGACCGAATTGGCCCCAACGCACCCCTTCTCGCAACAGGTCCAACCTCAATCGTAATATTATTGGCCGTCAAATGGGCGATCACATCATCAAGCGGAATGGCAGCAATCAGACAAAAATCTCCGGCGCCAATAGTGGGTACTTTTGCTTTAGTGGGCGTTTCTGTTGCCCGATCTTGTAAATTAATTTTATATTGTCCAAAGCGCAAGGCGTAACGCGGCTGCCCTTCAGGTCCAGTGAAAAATTCACGCTCAAAGCCGAGGGCCTTTTCATAAAACTGGGTGGTTACCTCAATATCGGTAACAGTTAATACCAGATGATCAATGCGATCAATAATACTTTTCATTTTTTTCCATTCAATTTTTTAAAAAATACGCCATTTTTATCTGCATTAGGAGACCTTAAGCCCTAAACAATCTCTCGCTCTATTGGGTCTCAAGCGCTACTGATAATCAAGCTCTACAGATAATTTAGCGCCAGGCACAATAATACCGCCTCGCTCACCTGCTTGGGTTGAGCCCCATCTGGCTTTAAAATAATCGGGTAATGGCCTGCCCTCCTTGGGCGCCATCCAAAGCCGTAATAAATGCCGCTGACGCTCGCGCTCCGGCCAATTTTCAAAATCATTACGGGAATGCAAGATTTGGTGATTATGTAAAAGTTGCATATCACCAGGCTCAAAAGCCATTGGTAAAACAAAGCCTGGTTCAGCTAAGATTTCATCAATTAAGTCCATGACTGCAAGTTGCTTGGTAGTTAAGCGCTTCGCTTCGGGAAAATTATTTTGTGCCGCTTCAATATATTGACGAATATAAACACACGATAAATTATTTTCATACCAAGTAAAAATGGGCATATCAAACCAAGGGTGCAGTCCCTCTGGTACTTCACCGCGACGATCAGTCGCGTAAGGCATAAATAATGCCTCGACCAAATCAGGTCGTCGTCGTACTATCTCGTTATACAACTTCATCGAGCTCGCAATAAAAGATTCGCCGCCTGCTTTGGCCTTTTGTAGACATAGCAAACCCACAAAATCTGCCGAATCTGTATGAAAATCGAGTTTTTTATTGGTTTGATAAAAACGTCCACCTGTCTTAGAGATATCGACGCCTTGATCACATACATGACCGAGTAAGTGCCCTTTACCATTACTACTGCGCAAGGAGCCTAAATGAACACCCAAGCCCATATAGATAATGGCTGCTAATTTAATACCTAAATCTTGTACCGGAATACCACGTAGTAATACAAATCCTCTACCATGAAGTAGCTCAGCCAATAAACTAGCTAAAAATGGTTTAAGTTGGGTCAGCGGAAAATTATCAGGTGAAATTTGCTCAAGGGGTAAATTTAGCGCCTGAAAATGTAAGGCTGCTGCACGCATTTCAACTAACTGCTCTGGTACCCAGAGAATTACCCATGATGGCTGAGCCAACATCTCGGCACCAGTCCAGACGCTTGGACCCTCAACGGCAATTGGCGGCGGCTCTAAAGTGAATTTGGGCATCCATTCCTCAAATGATTTTTACAGCAATTAAGATTAAACTCTTTATAACTTTTAAGCCCTTAGTGTTATCCCTTAATTGATCAATCGATAGGTAGTTATTCATCTGAAAGTACTATTTTTATGGTAAATACGTCAACACCAATATTGGGCGCTAATGCCTTGGTTGCAGCCTTAAAATTAGCGAAAGTAAAAACAATTTTTACGCTTTCGGGCAATCACATCATGCCAATTTTTGATGCCCTACTCGACAGTGATATTAAATTAATCCACACCCGTCATGAAGCAGCTGCAGTGCATATGGCAGATGCTTATGCGAGACTGACAGGCGAAGTTGGCATCGCCCTAGTTACTGGTGGCCCAGGCCATGCTAATGCCATAGCAGCGCTGTACACCGCACAAATGGCTGAGTCGCCGGTTGTCTTAATTTCGGGACATGCGCCTCTAGCGCAATTAGGTACTGGTGCTTTCCAAGAAATGGCACAAGCTGATTTGGCCTCACCGCTTGTCAAAGCAGCCTTGACTTCGAACTCTATTGAGGCAATTCCTTTTGACCTAGCCAAAGCAATCAAGCTCGCGAAATCGGGGCGCCCAGGGACTGTGCATTTAAGCCTGCCTTCTGACTTATTAGAGGGCCCCTACCCCAATGCAAGTAATTTACCTACCGAGCAGGTATTTACCGAGAAAGAAACATCAGCACCAAGCGAGGCGATTGAAACTATCTTGCAAGCGCTGCAAGTAGCTCAACGCCCCATCATCTTAACTGGGCCACAAATGCAATCCCAGGCCCGCAGAAAAAAATTGGCCGAGCTAGAGCAGGCATTAGGTATTCCCGTGGTGGGTATGGAAAGCCCTCGAGGAATCAATGATCCGTGTTTGGGCGCCTTTCCGGAAGTACTGGCAAAAAGTGATTGTGTTTTACTCCTTGGAAAAAAATTGGATTTCACTTTGAAGTTTGGTCAATTTTCAAGCTTTGCCAAAGATTGTCAGTTTTTACAGCTGGATCCAGAGGCTGCTGAAATTCAACGCGCGAGTGTTAGCTTAGGTAAAAGGTTGCAACTCTCTGCACTTAGTGACGTGCAATCAAGCATTACTCTTCTGATGAGATCCGCCCTCGCTACAAACTTTATAAGTGGCTCCCATCAAGCCTGGTTACAAGAGGTTAAGACCGCTATTAATTATCGCCCTAATGATTGGCAATCGGCGACTGTTGAGCCTGGCCGGGTACATCCAGCGCAAGCATTTGCCGTATTACAGACGATTCTCGATAGTCATCCAGATTCAGTTCTCATTAGTGATGGTGGCGAGATTGGACAATGGGCTCAAGCTTGTCTACACGCGCCAAACCGAATTATTAATGGTGTGGCTGGCTCAATTGGTTCTGGCCCACCCTTTGCAAGTGCAGCTAGCCTTGTCAAACCGAATGTGCCTATCGTTACAGTGATGGGAGACGGTAGTTTTGGCTTTCATTGCGCAGAAATAGATACTGCAGTTCGTTATAAATTGCCCTTTCTTTTGGTCATCGGCAATGATGCTTGCTGGAATGCTGAACACCAAATTCAATTACGCGACTATGGTCAAGAACGACTCATTGGCTGCGATCTGCTAGCGACTCGATATGACAAAGTCTGCGAAGGATTTGGTGGCCATGGCGAATTCGTTACGGAACTAGACGCCTTGCTGCCCGCGACAAAAAGAGCGCTCGCGAGCAATTTACCGGCCTGCATTAATCTAATGATTCCGAGCTTAGCAGCGCCGAAGATGCAAAGATAAATATTGAAGCTTCTTACCCTCATTATTTTCCTTGTAACCCTTGTTGCTCTTAAAGGATGCGGCGGCGGAAGCGGTAATGACGAAAGCGCTAATCAAACGCAGTACATTTACGCTGCATGGGTCATCATTGGCTCTGATGAGGCTGGCAATAATCGTGCCTTTGCCAGAGTAGCCACGAGCTATCTGTCGCCTAGCGGCCAGCCTCTTTGCCCGCAAATTAATATCGATGGTCGTTTCAGTCAAATGACGATGCGCGCTACTGCCGGAGAAATGCCCTTAAGGCCAACTGCTTTTCAACCCTCAGTTCCAGCGAATTTTCCTCTGTCGACCTGCGAAGCTATTCTGCCAACGGGAACGCAATATGCGAGTGTTGCCTGGCAA
>CAILUH010000054.1 GCA_903837335.1 uncultured beta proteobacterium
ACCACTTTAGCTTGAGCCGAGGTTTCTTCAGCGTTCGAGCTCATTTGCATACTCACGGCTGATAACTCTTCCGAAGAGCTAGCGACCGCAGTTGCATTGCGCATAATGGCAATAAAAGCTTGGCGTGAAGTATCGATTAAGCGGTTAACCTGCTCACTAATATCTTTAAAGAAGCCTTCCTTACCAGCCATCGGAACCTGGGCGGTAAAGTCACCACCTGCCGCAGCTGAAATGATTGAGCCAATTTGTTCGGTAGTTTCTTTGGCGCGAATATTGTTTTCGCGTTCAGCTTGTTGTAGCTGATCGGCTTTCTGTAAGCCTACTTGTAGTACACCAATGGCTTTAGCCATTATGCCAATTTCATTAGTGTAGTCGGTGTTTTCAATTTTGTTGTTTAGCTTACCTTCAGCCAAGTCAAGTACTGAGGTTTGTATGCTACTTAAGGGTTTATTAATCGATTGATTGACTAAATAAATAATGAAAATTGACAGTAAAACGCTTAAGCCAAATACAACTACAAGTATCATTTCGGCGGTATTGCCTTGCTCCGTCGCACCTTTAAAATTATTCTCTGCACCTTGTGTTTTTAGTGCGGAAATCTCCTTTACTGCGGCAGCTAATACAGCGATATTATCTTGATATTGTTTGGAGTTAATTACCTTATAAGCTGCTAAAGCAGGGTCTTTGCCCTGTGCTGCAGCTAAGACAGAATCTACCCCCCCATAAAAATTCATGATGAGTGGCTTCACTAGATCCATTTTTTCTTTGAGGGCAGCTCTCGTAATAGTTTCTTTAGCCTTTTCATAATTACCGAGCACATCTGACTTAGTTTTTTCAATAATGTCTCGTGATTTTTTGGCGCCCTCAGTATCTCCGGCATTCATCGCGAGGGCGTAACGATTGGTTGCACGACCAATGCCATTGATATCACGATTAATTTGCCTTAAAACCGAAATACCGATTAAATCTTTCTCATAGATTTGTTGAGTGGTGGTAATTAGGTTGGAAATTGCCCAAAAGGATATGGCGCTAATTGATGCCATCAGAATGAGCACAATAGTAAAGCCAATGATCAGTTTGGTGCGGAGGGCTAGTTTTTCAAAGTTCTTCAGCATGATGAACAATCCAAATAATTAAAAAGAGTAAAAGAGATCAAGAAAGCGGACTAAATCAAGGAGGTCACAAGTAAAAAAGTCATCAATTTGCCAATCAATCGACTTTTCATAATATAGTAGTTTAAGGGCAAAATAATCCGGTTTTCCCCAGTATTAGCCCAGATCTTGCCCAGACTTGGGGCGCAAGTACCCAGAAACTTCTTGCGCCGCAACACTACTGCTTAATTACCCAAATTTTTACGTACCTTGGCTACCATCTCAGGGGTGGCGTTGGCAGACGCAGTATTGCCCCAACTGGTACGAACATAATTCGCGATTTCGGCAACTTCTTGATCATTTAAGCGGGCTTTAAACGCGGGCATTGCAATGTAATTGGCCCGCGGATGAATGCCGCCAAGCACGACCTTAAATATATTGGCAGGGTCTGGGGCTTTCACGACGGGATTGCCGGCAAGCGGTGGAATGACTCCAGATACACCAACCCCTTTCGAGAGGTGGCAGCCACTACAGTTATCGAGATAGAGTTTGGCGCCGATAATTTTGGTCGGGTCTGGTCCAGCCCTACCGGTGTACAAAGAGGAGTTGGGCGGCAAGGATTTTAGGTACTCGGCCATGGCATTTAAATCAGCGTCGGTCATGTATTGCATGCTGTTATGTACGACTTCTCCCATGGGGCCTAACACTGCTGTTTTACCTTTGTAAGAGCCGGTTTTTAAGTATTTAGCGATATCGTCAGCCGTCCAAGTGCCTAGTCCGGTAGTGATATTAGAGGTTAGGTTGAGGGCAAACCAGCCATCAATTACTGCGCCGGTATAGGCTTTTTTCTTCTCAATACCACCGGCAATATCGCGTGGCGAATGACAATCGCTACAG
>CAILUH010000055.1 GCA_903837335.1 uncultured beta proteobacterium
GTTGGGTAAACAGCTGAACCAGGCATGTTGTTGGTATTACCAACGTCGGTTGCGGCAATTTGGTTAAACATGGGGGTGTATTGAGTACCGAAAGCAAACTGACCTACGCCTGCTTTACCAACACCACCGAAGCCTTGACGAGTCTGCCATGACGACATAGACGCGTTAGTAGGCTGCATATCGGTCTCTAAGGTGAAGAAGGCAATCATTCCGCCGCCTAAATCTTCTGTACCTTTAAAGCCTAAACGGCTGGTCTGTTCCATCGAGTTACCGAAAATAGAACTGTTGGTTTGGCCTGATGGTGCAACAGTACCAGCAGCGTTGGAAGCTGCGCCAGTAGCCTTTTGATTCAGGTAACCAACGTCAACTACACCGTACACGGTCACGCTTGACTGGGCAGAAGCAGCACCAGCAAAAGCGCCGAGAGCGGCAAGTGCAAATAGCGATTTTTTCATTCGTAAATCTCCATAAAGTAAGAATGCGCCCATAAAATTCGGGACTTGTGCAGTATCAGCCATTTGCCTCTACCGACTTAGCTTGAGGGCAGATACCCCCGCTTTTTGCTTGTGAAAAGGGAGTTTTTTGGTTTTCTTTGTTGTATCTCGACAACATGACCCTGTTTTTAGGGTATTCAGGCCATTTAGATGCCAAAATTGTCAGATGGCAAGTCGCGAATTCCTGAAAATCCTGCGTTCTGCCCGTCAGGGTGATGTTTTTGCGCAACAAGAATTGGCTACTATTTATTTACAGGGTCATTTTAACACCCCAATTCAGCCCAATAATGCCTTAGTTTGGCTTGAAAGGGCTTATGTAGCTACTGTGAGTAAAAACTTACCAGGTGACTTGCAAGGGCATTCGCCGAGTAACCCCCTAAGTGAACTTTTTACCCAATTAGTGCAAATCCCACTTGCCGCAACTTTTGGCTCACCATCATTTCATTTTGCTTGGGACCGTTTTTGGGCGTTGGCTGATGAGGGGAATAGCGAGGCCCGCTGGCAGTTAGCAAACTTATTATTAAACCCCAAGCAACTTGACCTACAAGAACAGTTGGCGGCCTGGTTAAGCAAACAGCTGCTTTGTGATGATGAGAGCTTCGCAAGACTACAAACGCAATGCAAACACTATTTAGAAATCATTGCCGCTGAGGAAAGTTTTTTGGCCAACAAGGCAAAAGACTTGTTGATTCAATTGCAACCTAAAAATGAATTGCTCACTTCACTTTGGAATAACTGGTTGTCGACTCAAGATGAGTCGGCACTGCAACAAGCGGCTGAGTTAGGACTAACCACTGCGAAGCTAACACTAGGTTTACGTCTGGCCCAGCCCAAAACGCCTACTGAAAAAAAGAATGGCTCGAGTAAGTCGAATGCGCCCCTGAAAAAAGCAGTCCATTGGCTTGAGTTAGCCGGCAAAGACGGAGATCCCCAAGCTTGGTATGCACTTGGTGAAATTTATCGGCGGCCGCAATTTTCAGGATATAGCGCCCAAGAAAGTGATCGCTGTTTTGATCGTGCGGCCGATTTAGGACACGCAGAAGCCCAATTTCGCAAAGCAGCTACCTTATGGCGTAAGCGCGATAAGGTAGAGGAAAAAATCACCGGCTTACAAGCCTCTTATTGGGCCTGGCAAGCACATCAACAAGGTATTGCCGAGGCACACGCTTTATTGATGAAAATTTTACTGAGCTGTCCCAATCCAGCGCAAAATGCTTGGTATGCATTAGCCCAATGCGCTGAGCTTGCCTTAGCCCGACATAGCGATCATCAGTTAACTGGAGGCTGGATGCTCATGTGCCACCGCATTGTGATTGCCAACCAATTTAACTTTAGTAAAACGGAATTACTACTGGCAGAAATTGATCAGCTCCAGCTTGAACATTGTGTGGTGGTTGATGTGCGCTGGGAATTACCTAAAATTTTGCCACGCTTAACGCAAATTGAAACCACGCAACAACGCCGTTGCCTTTTTGCTGCCAGCAAAGCAGTAGAACAATTAGCCACCATTCGCGAGCCCAACGATGCTGAGTTTTTAGCTCCCGGGGAAGGAAATTTACGCCAACGACGCTATCGCTTCGAACGCTTAAGTCAATGGCTGACGCAAAATTTTGCGCCTCAACTTACCGGCAAGAAGTCGCCCATTAAAATTCAGAGTCTTCAGCAACAAATTTAAATTGTCACGCCTTTAAGAATTCGTTGGGGCGCTGCCAACGACCTCATCTTCACTCGCCGCAGTCGGTTTTTTTTCATAAAAGCGCGCAATAAATAAGCCGAGCTCATACAGCAGCGACATAGGCACTGCTAATAACAATTGCGACAAAATATCGGGTGGTGTGACAACTGCAGCGATCACAAATGCACCGACAATCACGTAAGGGCGGATTTCTCGTAGCTTAGCCAAGGGAACAACACCCATACGCACTAACACAACGACGACCACAGGAACTTCAAAGGTGATACCAAAGGCTAAGAAAGTCGTCATAGCGAAACTTAAATAGTTATCGATGTCGGTCAGCATCTCAGCCCCAAGGGGAGCGTTGTAGTGCGCCATGAATTTAAAGACGGTGGGGAAGACTAAAAAGTAGGCAAACGACATGCCAATAATAAATAATGAGTAGCTGCTGACCACCAAGGGCACGATTAAACGGCGTTCGTGTGTATAGAGCCCGGGGGCAATAAAAGCCCAGAGTTGATACATCACTACTGGCAGGGCAATGACAAATGCAACGAGCATCGTGACTTTCATAGGCACAAAAAAGGAGCCCGTAATATCGGTCACAATCATTTTTCCTCCGCTGGGTAAAGCGGCTAATAAAGGTTGGGCAAACAAATGGAAAATTTCCGGCGCCCAATACACCAAACTCATAAAAATGATGATGATGGCAAGCGCTGCTTTAATAATGCGGTCACGCAACTCAACTAAATGCGAAATAAACGTTTCTTGCAAGCCCTCACTGGCTGGAGAAGCATTATCTGAATTCGTATTTGCTTGTTGGGTATTGTCCTGCGTACCGGGATCAGTCATAACTTAGCCTCAACATTATTGCGAGGCGAGATGACGAAAGCGCTTCATCCGTGCTGCGCCTGACTGCACTCGCCGTCGCACTCCCGAAGCATGTTTGTACCAAAGGGGTCGCGCTGCTTGGCGGACTCGCCAGCTTGAACGGCCTTGACGCAAGCTATCGCGAAATACTTTGTTTTCATCTATTTGTAAGTTAACGGGATAACTATTACTACTAGTGGAATAGTCGTAGCTATCGGCTTGATCACTTAAATGCGTACCAGCTTCGGTGAAAGTAGAGTTCAAACTACTTTCAACATCTTTAATTGCCGCGGTACTTTCTTCACGCAATTTTTTAAACTCATCTAATTCAATTTGCCGATTAACTTCACTGCGCACTTCGGCCATATAGCGTTGTGCCCGCCCAAACAAGTTACCAGCCATCCGCGCCACTTTGGGCAAACGTTCAGGGCCAACTACTACCAACGCCACTACCGCAATCAAGGCGAGCTTTGAAACGCCTAAATCAATCATTTAGAGTCGATCATGAAAACTATTTATGCAGATCTTTAGCTTGTACGTCAACCGTTTTTTCTGTGGCATTGGCGGTCTGCTGAGGAATTTGTTCGGTTTTAGCTTCTTCGCTCGTTTTCATACCATCTTTAAAGCCTTTCACTGCGCCACCTAAATCTGTCCCAATATTACGTAATTTTTTTGTGCCAAAAACTAGCATCACAATAACCAACACAATTAACCAGTGCCAAATGCTAAATGAACCCATTTCTTTCTCCTTAAATCAAATCAGCTTGCTTGCTTTTTCCAAGGCCGCTCACCGCCCATGACATGCAAATGGAGGTGATAAACTTCTTGCCCGCCATCTGCGCCATTATTGACCATTAAACGAAAGCCGCCATCTTGACCCGGTCGACAGCCTTGTTCTTGAGCAAGACGGGGGGCTAATGCCATCATTCTACCTAGCAATGGCGCGTCAATGTTTGTTACCGAGGCTAACATCGGTAAATGCTTTTTAGGAATCATTAGAAAATGAACTGGGGCCGCTGGCTTAATATCGTGAAAAGCGAGAATTTCCTCATCCTCATAGATTTTCCGTGCCGGAATTGTCCCGGCAATAATTTTGCAAAATAAACAATCGGGATCATGACTTAAAACGCTCATACAGCTTTTCGACCCGCTTTTTCAGCGATGCCTGAAATCCCTTCACGTCGTGTAAGCTCGGCCAATACATCCTCCGGTCGGAGATTAAATTGCGCTAGAGCGACTAGGCAATGGAACCACAAATCTGCCATTTCTCCAACCAAAAGTGCTTGCTTTGCGGGGCTCAAATTGGCCTGCCGAGAATCTTTTGCTGCCATCACGGTTTCGGTAGCCTCTTCGCCAATTTTTTTCAAAATGGCATCATCGCCCTTGGTAAATAGGGCGGCAATATACGAGTTACTCGAATCTGCGGTGCCGTTTTGCAAAGCAGCTCGGCGCTGCTCAACAACATCAGCCAAATGGGCTAATACGGCATCTGGATTCGCAGGGTGCGAATTTTTTTTACTTACTGGAGTCATTTACTCATTTTATGCTGGTGTTCAGCCAGCTAGCGCTAGTGGCATCCCAGGTTTGGAAAAAACAACTGTGGGCGCCGGTATGGCAAGCAATATGATCTTTTTGGATTACCTGCAATAAGAGGGTGTCGCCATCGCAATCAAGGCCAATAGCCTCTATGGTTTGGGTGTGACCGGATTCTGCGCCCTTGTGCCATAGCTGATTGCGTGAGCGTGACCAATACACTGCCTGCCCCAAGCGCAGACTGGCCAATAAAGCGTCGCGATTCATCCAGGCCATCATTAAGACATCGCCCGAGCCAACTTCTTGTGCAATAACGGGCACCAGGCCTTGTTGATTCCAGTGAATTTGCTCCAGCCAAGGGCCACTTTGCAAATTCGGTGTGGGTATAAATGCAGTCATAAATAGTATTTTGACTTATTTCCTCATTGCCTTACGGCAATGCCCTTACTGGCCAAATATTCTTTTGCTTGTTTCACCGTGAAATCGCCGTAATGAAAAATACTTGCAGCTAACACGGCATCAGCATGGCCTTTAGTAATGCCATCAACTAAATGCTGTAAATTTCCAACTCCGCCGGAAGCGATCACGGGAATCGACACTGCCTTACTTACAGCCGCCGTTAATTCAAGATCAAAGCCATCTTGGGTGCCATCCCGGTTCATGCTAGTAAGCAAAATTTCACCTGCGCCGCGTTGGCTAACTTCAGCGGCCCAAGCTACTGCATCCATTCCGGTTGCGGTGCGCCCACCATGGGTAAATACTTCCCAAAATCCAGGGCCGGTTTGTTTGGCATCTATGGCAACCACGATACATTGCGAACCGTAATATGCGGCAGCTTCAGAAATTAATTGCGGGCGATTAACCGCTGATGAATTTATGCTGACTTTATCAGCGCCTGCATTTAACAAGCGGCGCACGTCTTGAACTGTTCGTACGCCACCGCCTACGGTAAGGGGTATAAATACCTTGGCCGCTACGGCTTCAATAATTGGCAACAATAAATCTCGCCCATCTGAAGTAGCCGTAATATCTAAAAAAGTGAGCTCATCAGCACCTTGATCGTTATAACGCTGAGCAATTTCAAGTGGATCGCCAGCGTCACGTAAACCAATAAAATTCACGCCCTTCACCACTCGACCTGCAGTGACATCTAGGCATGGAATGATGCGCTTAGTTAACATCAATAACCAACATCATGCAAATTGTGTTTGTTATCGTCATCATGTTGCGTGCTCGCCTAAGCTAATCATGGCTAGGCTTAGCGCAATTTTTCAGTTAACTGGTCGGCATATTGCTGCGCTACTGTTAAATCTAAATCGCCTGAATAGATTGAGCGACCAGCGATCACCCCCATGACGCCTTCGTTTTCAATCGCACACAAGGCATCGATATCTGCGTTACTAGACAACCCTCCGCTAGCAATGACGGGAATGCGCACGGCTTGCGCCAGCTTTAAAGTCGCTTCGAGATTGATGCCTTGTAACATACCATCGCGACCAATATCCGTATAGATAATCGCCTCTACTCCATAGTCTTCAAATTTCTTGCCCAGATCAATTACTTCATGGCCCGTTAGCTTGCTCCAACCATCGGTAGCCACCTTGCCATCACGCGCATCGATACCCACCATAATATGGCCACTAAAGGCAGTGCAGGCGTCTTGTAAAAATCCTGGGTTTTTAACTGCAGCCGTACCAATAATGATGGTTTTAATCCCATCATCTAAGAGCCGTTCGATGGTTTCTAAATCGCGAATACCACCACCGAGCTGAACGGGTATCTCGTCGCCCACGGCTTTTAAAATCGCCTTGATCGCTAATTCATTTTTAGGCTTTCCCGCAAAGGCACCATTTAAATCAACTAAATGTAAGCGCCGTGCGCCTTTGGAAATCCAGTGTTTTGCCATCGCTGCTGGGTCAGCAGAAAAAACGGTGGCACGCTCCATGTCACCTTGCTCTAAACGAACACATTGCCCATCTTTGATATCAATTGCAGGAATTAGCAGCATAATAAAATCGATATAGGTAGTTAATCTAAGGTTGCCAAGCGACAAAATTACGATACAACATTAACCCGTATTCTGCACTTTTTTCCGGGTGAAATTGGGTCGCGAAAATATTATCGCGCGCCACGGCAGAGGTAAACCATGCCCCATATTCAGTTGACCCAACGGTATCTTCAGGGCGGGTAGGCACTGCATAAAAGCTATGGACAAAATAAAAATTGCTGAGGTCGGGTATGCCAGTCCAAAGAAAGTGGGGCTTATCTTGCCTCACTTGGTTCCAACCCATATGGGGGACTTTAAATTCAGCGCCATCAGCCTGCAACCGACCAGCCAAAGCAAAGCGCTCGACCGTGCCAGAAATTAATCCCAAACAGGGCGTCGCCGTTAATGAAGCTGATTCTGCACTGCTGTCAAAGAGCATCTGTTCGCCAACACAAATACCTAATAGGGGTTTGGTTTTTGCAGCACTTAATACTGCCTCAAGCAAACCAGAGACCTGCAAATGCTTCATGCAATCGGGCATTGCTCCTTGCCCAGGCAGAACTACCCGTTGAGCTTGCTGAATTTCGGCAGCGGTGCGTGCGATTACAATTTCGGTATTGGGTGCCACTTGCTTAAGCGCCTGATAAACCGAGCGCAAATTTCCCATGCCGTAATCAACGATGGCAATATGTTGTGCCAAAGCGGCCTTCAGTTTTTGGTTTTAAAGGGTCCATCTTGCTATTCTCAACTGGTTTGAAAATAATTACAGACTTCCCTTGGTGGATGGAACAAGACTGGGGGCGCGCGGATCAATCGTTAAAGCCATGCGCAAAGCACGACCAAAGGCCTTAAAAACCGTTTCGATTTGATGGTGCGCATTCACACCGCGTAAATTATCAATATGCAAAGTTACGCCAGCATGATTAACAAATCCACGGAAAAATTCAATACTTAAATCGACATCAAAATCGCCCACCCGCGCCCGGGTAAACGGCACATTAAATTCAAGGCCCGGACGTCCAGAAAAGTCGATCACTACTCTGGACAGCGTCTCATCCAAAGGCACGTAAGCATAGCCATAACGGGTAATACCTATTTTATCGCCGACTGCTTTGGCAATCGCCTGTCCCAAAGCGATGCCGACATCTTCGACAGTATGGTGATCGTCAATATGGGTATCGCCATTCGCGCTGATCTTTAAATCAATCATGCCGTGGCGCGCAATTTGATCGAGCATGTGATCAAGAAAAGGGACGCCAGAGGCTAATTCAGCCTGCCCAGTACCATCCAGATTGAGCACAATGTGGATTTTTGTTTCAGAGGTATTGCGTGTAACGTCGGCTTGCCGCATGCTTCAGTGCGCCGGAAGGCGAAGTATTAATTGAAGACTCATAATATCATTCTCACTTCCCCAACACTACCCCTATACTCATGAGTCGCTTTTGGAGCCCAGTAGTTCACACCCTTACCCCCTATGTGCCGGGTGAGCAGCCTCAATTGAAGCGGCTGTTGAAGCTCAATACCAATGAAAGCCCTTACGGACCTTCACCTCTGGCGCTCGCAGCCATTGCTGAGCAAAATACGCCTGATTTGCGGCTGTATCCCGACCCAAGTGGTTTCGAACTAAAACAAATCATTGCTCAGCAATACGGCTTAGCGGTAGACCAAATTTTTCTAGGGAATGGTTCTGATGAAGTCTTGGCACATGTTTTTTTAGGTCTTTTGAAGCATGAGCAAGCCGTTTTATTTCCAGATATTACGTATAGTTTTTACCCGGTGTACTGCAAGCTATTTGGCATTCAAGCACAAACGATTCCCCTGGGAAGTAATTTTGAAATTTGCCTTGAGGACTATGCCAAACCGAATGGCGGGATTATTTTTCCCAACCCCAATGCGCCTACAGGGCGCGCCTTAGCAAGCAAAGCTATTGCTGGCCTCATCCAAACTAATCCTAATTCAGTCATCGTGATTGATGAGGCCTATGTCGATTACGGTACTGAATCTTGCGTGCCACTCTTGCAAGGGGACTCCTGCCCAGAAAATGTATTAGTGATACAGACGCTCTCAAAATCCCGTGCCTTGGCAGGTTTGCGGGTGGGTTTTGCCATGGGTCATCCACGCCTAATTGAAGCCTTAGAACGGGTGAAAAATAGTTTTAATTCTTATCCCTTAGGCCGTTTAGCGCAAGCTGGTGCACGCGCAGCTATTGCTGATCAAAAATACTTAGAAGCGATATCCGCTAAAGTGATTGCTACCCGCCAAGTATTAATTACTGCCCTTGATCGACTGGGCTTCAATACTATTCCCTCGACTGCCAATTTTGTTTTTACCCGCCACCCCAAACATACTGGCGTGCAGTTATATCAAACTCTAAGGGCCAGAGGAATCGTCGTACGGCACTTTAATTTACCGCGCATCGCAGATTATTTGCGCATTACGATTGGCACGGACGAGCAAAACTCTGAACTCATTCAAGCATTACAAGAAATTGTTTAGTATTTATTCGGCGCTAAGCGCGGGATTTTTTGAGGCGCATTTCTGCGGCGCGAGCATGGGCTTGCAAGCCTTCGCCGTGGGCGAGGGTGCTGGCGATTTGACCTAAGGTTTGCGCACCGGCTTCGCTTACTTCAATCATGCTCGACCGTTTGATGAAATCGTAGACGCCTAATGGCGAAGAAAAGCGTGCCGTACGGGCGGTTGGTAATACATGGTTTGGTCCCGCACAATAATCGCCCAATGATTCACTAGTGTAGTTACCCATAAAGATGGCGCCAGCATGGCGAATCAACTCTGCCCATTGCCGCGCATCTTGTGCACAAATTTCTAAATGCTCGGGCGCGATGGTGTTGGCAATTTCACAAGCCTGCTGCAGATCATTTACCTGAATGAACAGTGCTCGCTTCGATAAAGAAATACGAATTACCTCTTGGCGCGGCATTTCCGGCAAGAGTCTTTGCATACTCGCTTCGACTTGATTGATAAAATTGACATCAGGACAAACTAAGATTGATTGGGCTAGCTCATCATGCTCTGCTTGTGAAAATAAATCCATTGCGACCCAATCGGGATTAGTAGTGCCATCACAAATAATTAAAATTTCTGAAGGCCCCGCAATCATGTCGATGCCAACCTGACCAAACACCCTACGCTTAGCGGCAGCAACATAGGCATTACCGGGCCCAACAATTTTATCGACCGCAGGAATCGTAGCTGTGCCATAGGCGAGCGCAGCGACTGCTTGAGCACCGCCAATCGTAAAAACCCGGTCTACTCCAGACAACCACGCGGCCGCCAACACTAAATTATTGCGACTACCATCGGGAGTTGGTACTACCATGATGACTTCAGACACGCCGGCTACTTTGGCTGGAATGGCATTCATTAATACGGATGATGGATAGGCTGCTTTTCCCCCGGGCACATAAATACCTACTCGATCCAGCGGAGTCACTTTTTGTCCCAGCCGCGTACCATCGGCTTCGGTGTAATCCCAAGTTTGACAGCCCGCATACAGGCGCTGCTGATCATGATAGCTACGAATGCGCATAGCTGCGCTATTCAAAGCTTGAGACTGCTCTGCGGGTAATTGTAAATAGGCCTTTTCTAGATCACTGCGCAGAATTTCTAAGGCGCTGGCGGTTTTTACCTGTAAGCGATCAAATTGATTGGTATACCTAAGCAAAGCTTCATCGCCTTGCGTTTGAATTGCCAGAATAATTTCCGCTGCCTTCAGATCAATTGCGGCATCCTCCGCAAGCGGAATAGAGAGGCTCGCTAGCAGGGTTTGCTGAAAATTAGCCGCACCGCTTTCGAGCCGCTGAATTTTCACACTTGCGCTCATAGCTGCAATTGGTCTAGAAGGGGCTGTATTTGGCTGCGCTTACGTTTGTAAGCGGCCTGATTAACAATCAAGCGCGCGCTAATATCAGCAATGTGTTCAACCTCAACCAAGCCATTGGCTTTTAACGTATTGCCCGTTGAGACCAAGTCGACAATCGCATCAGCCAAACCAACTAAAGGCGCTAACTCCATCGAGCCATATAACTGAATAGTGTCAACATGAACGCCTTTGTTGGCAAAGTGATCGCGTGCGCAATTCACATATTTAGTGGCAACACGTAAACGTGAGCCCGACTGAACTGCTGCAGCGTAATCAAAGCCGGCGCGAACTGCAACCGACATCCGACATTGCGCAATACCCAAATCAAGTGGGACATATAAACCTTCGCTACCTTTTTCAAGCAAGCTATCTAAGCCAGCGACGCCAAAGTCGGCACCACCAAATTGCACATAGGTAGGCACGTCGGCAGCCCGCACAATAATCAGGCGAACATCAGCATGCGAAGTCTCAAGAATGAGCTTACGTGATTTTTCAGGATCCTCTAGGGGCCGAATTCCAACCCGACTGAGGATTGCCATTGATTCTTCGAAGATACGCCCCTTCGAAAGGGCTAGAGTTAACTTCATTAGGCAATTATTTCACGCGCTGGATGTTCGCGCCTAATTGTGTCAATTTTTGCTCCATACGATCATATCCCCGGTCGAGATGGTAAATCCGCTCAACTTGGGTTTCGCCTTGCGCCGCCAAGCCAGCTATGACTAAACTGGCTGAGGCGCGCAAATCGGTAGCCATGACAATCGCGCCAGATAGGCTTTCAACTCCTTGGGCCATGGCAGTATTGCCATCAATCGCAATATCGGCGCCCAGACGATTGAGTTCTTGCACATGCATAAAGCGGTTTTCAAAAATGGTTTCGGTCATGGTGGCGTCGCCACTGGCCAGGGCATTTAAAACCATAAACTGAGCCTGCATATCGGTCGGAAAAGCGGGATATTCGGAGGTTGCAAAACTCACTGCCTTAGGGCGACCAGCCATACTTGCCTTAATCCAATCGGGGCCTATTTCCATTTTTAAGCCCGCCTCGCTGAGCTTTGCGAGCAAGGCCTCTAAATTATCAGGGCGGCATTGCTTCACCAAAATAGCACCTCCTGTAGCAGCGACAGCACAGAGAAATGTACCTGCTTCGATGCGATCCGGAATAATGGTATGTTGCGCGCCATGCAGCCGCTCGACTCCCTCAATTACTAGACGATCAGTGCCTACTCCTGATATCTTGGCTCCCATCTTGACGAGTAATTCAGCCAAATCACTAACCTCGGGTTCGCGTGCTGCATTTTCTAAAATTGTGGTGCCTTTAGCCAGACAGGCTGCCATTAATAAATTTTCAGTGCCAGTAACCGTAATCATGTCGGTCAAAATTGAGGCCCCTACCAAATGTTCAGCTTGAGCCTGAATGTATCCACCTTTAATTTTGATGCTTGCACCCATCGCCCTTAAACCTTTAATGTGCTGATCAACTGGTCGCGCGCCAATTGCGCAACCGCCGGGCAAAGACACTTTGGCACTATGCATTCTGGCTAACAAAGGCCCCAAAACCAAAATCGAGGCGCGCATGGTTTTAACCATCTCATAGGTTGCTTCGGGTCGTGGAATATGGGCTGCCTGTAAGATCATTCGACTGCGTTTAGCGGGCTCGGGGAAGCTAACTGTCACACCCATTTGTTGCAAAATTTTGAGCATGGTGCGCACATCTTGCAAGTCGGGCACATTCTCTAGCTCGAGCGGTTCAGCGGTTAATAAGCAAGCACATAAAATAGGTAGCGCAGCATTTTTTGCACCAGCGATCAAGACCTCGCCATGCAAGGGATTACCACCAGTCATCAGTAGCTTATCCATCGTGGCGCTTTTTAAGCCTGCTTATTTTCAAGGTATTCAGTCGGTGTAAATGCCTTAATAGAAAGTGCGTGTACCTCTGCCTTCATGCGCTCTCCCATCGCCGCATAAACCAATTGATGGCGCTGAACCAAACGCTTACCTTCAAAATCAGGACTCACAATCGTGGCATAAAAATGTTGGCCATCGCCCTCAACCATTAAATGAGTACAGGTAATACTCTGTTTAATGTAAGACTCAATCTGTTCTGGTGTAGGTAACATATTTATTCCAAGTCGATTTTTAATAACGTAATTTGAAACCCGTTTGCAATAAACGCAGGGCAAGAACTGAAACTGCAATAAAGAATCCGCCCACGATCATGAGGCTAGTCCAGGGTGATATATCAGACACGCCAAAAAAACCGTAGCGAAAACCATCAATCATATAAAAGAATGGGTTGAAATGCGAAATCATTTGCCAAACTGGTGGCAAGCTATGAATCGAATAAAAGACCCCAGATAACATCGTTGCCGGCATGATTAAAAAATTCTGAAAGGCGGCTAGCTGATCGTATTTATCGGCCCAAATGCCAGCAATTAATCCCATGCCACCTAAGATCGCTGCACTTAATAATGCAAATACCGCGATCCAGAGGGGATATTCAAAACTCGGCGGCACAAACCAGATCGTGATCAATAAAACCCCTGATGCTACTGCGATACCGCGCACGATTGCAGCAATCACATACGCAGCATAAAACTCAAATGAGCTTAATGGCGCTAAAAGTACAAAAATTAAATTACCCATAATTTTCGACTGAATGAGCGATGACGAAGTGTTGGCAAAAGCATTTTGTAATAAGCTCATCATTACTAAACCTGGCACTAAAAACGCAATGTAGCTAATGCGCTCGTAGACCAGCACTTTGCCTTGTAAGACTTGTCCAAATATCAACAAATACAGAATAGCCGTTAATACTGGAGCAGCAACAGTTTGAAAACTGACTTTATAAAAACGTAATACCTCTTTATATAAAAGCGTAGGAAAGCCACTACCGTATGTAATTGGAATCGACTTCATGCTAAATCGCGTGCCATGATGTTGACAAAAACATCTTCTAGGTCAACGTCTGCGCTACCACTTTTAGCAGTGACGCCATAGCGATTTAATAAGTTCGCAGTGGTATCTAAGGCCACAATTTGCCCTTGCTTTAACATCGCAATGCGTTGACATAGCGCTTCAGCTTCTTCTAAATAATGGGTAGTTAAAACAATGGTGTGGCCGTCTTGATTAAGACGACTAACAAATTGCCATAAGGACTGGCGTAACTCGACATCAACGCCAGCAGTGGGTTCATCCAACACAATGACAGGGGGGCGATGTACCAAGGCTTGTGCTACTAATACGCGGCGCTTCATGCCGCCTGACAGCGTTCGCATATTACTGTTCGCTTTGCTGGTGAGGTCAAGATTAGCCATGATTTCATCAATCCAAGCATCATTATTGCGCAGTCCAAAATAACCTGATTGAAAACGTAGCGCTTCACGTACCGTAAAAAAGGGGTCGAAAACCAGCTCTTGTGGCACTACCCCTAAGAGTCTGCGCGCCAAACGGAAATTGGTTTGAACATTAGTGCCCATAACCTCAACTAAGCCAGCATCAGCCCGACATAAGCCCGCCAAAATTGAAATTAAGGTCGTTTTACCCGCGCCATTAGGGCCAAGTAAACCAAAAAATTCGCCTTGCTCTATTTCAAGCGAGACATCATTTAAAGCGCGTAATTCACCATAGCTTTTAGAAACATGGTCCACCCGAATTGCTAGTGTCATGCGGGCATGCCCAATAACTCTGCCACGCCATAAACCCGAGCTAAGACTACTAACTTAGGAGGTGCATTGAGGATCAAAAAATAACCCTGATCAGCTAAACGTTTTTTACGCCAATTTAATAAAATAGCCAACAGGGATGAGTCGAATTGATTTAAGTTACCGCAATCAATCTCATTGAAATTGATCCAATTGGCCAAGCCATCAGCCTCAATCTGGCTAGCATTTTTTAGGGTTACAGTGGCAGGCAAAAAATAGGGCATGAAAGGATTTAGTAAAAAAAAATTAACTCGGCTTACCAGCTGCTAACGCTTTATTGCGTTCTTGCAAAAATTTAATCAGTCCATCGATACCATTTTGGCTGATTTGATTGGTAAATTGATTACGGTAGGCCTCAATGAGCCAAACACCCATAATATTCATGTCATAGACTTTCCAGCCATTCGCGGTTTTTTCTAAACGGTAATCTAGGGGTACTGGATCACCACGCCCCAGCACCACCGTTTTTACAGTGACCTCTTTATCATCGGCAGCGGCTCTCAAAGGCTTGAACTGAATTGTTTGATCGCGTAATTGACTAATGGCGCCAGAATACGTACGCATTAATAAAATTTTGAACTCCTGGATAAGTTGAGTTTGCTGCTCAGGAGTCGCCTTTTTCCAATTAACACCCATTGCCATTTCAGTCGTGCGGCGCATATCTGCATTGGGCACAATTTTCTTTTCAACCAATTCAACAATGCGGGGAATATTGCCTTTTTGAATTTCAGGGTCGGCCTTCACGGCTGCCATCACCTCGCTTACCACCATTTTTATCATGCCATCAGGCGTTGACATATCAGGGGGTGTAATTGGGGCGGGACTAGTCACACCCTGGCCTAAGGCTACCGCACTAAAGAAACAAAGTCCCCAAGCAATTAATTTCAACATATTTACACTTTCTAGCAATAATGGATCTTAGCAATCGAGCGCTAATTTTAGCCTCTCTGGCCCAGAGTTACTCGTATGGGTTTTCATAAGGCGGCATTAACGGCTCTTCATCTGAAGTACGTCCGTCATTAATTTGATACGCGCGCCGCTGAATATAAGAATCTCTTAAAAAGGTGTACTTATCGATTGCCGCACCATCTAGCAAATCACCTGCTTCGTAATATGTATTACGTGCATTAATTACCCGTAACGCAGTAATTGAGTTACGTAAACCAATGTCTTTTACATAGGTAAATAAATAGTCGCTCTCGAGATCGGCAATCGTGCCAAAAGTATCGCGCACCGAACTGGGGCCAAAGAAGGGCAACACGACATAGGGCCCTGCTGGCACACCCCAAACCCCAAAGGTTTGACCCCAATCTTCCTTGTGCTTTTCTAGCCCTGCGGGGGTAGCAACATCGAGCAAGCCGCCAAGCCCAAAAATAGTATTGACCATGACGCGCATGAAATCATTAAATGCTAAAGCAGGCTTGCCCTGCAATAAATTATTTAAGGCTGTATAAATATCGTTATAGTTTCCAAAAACATTATAAATACCCTCACGGACTATTTCCGGCAAAATAAAACGATACGCTGCCGTAATTGGCTTGAGGAAATAATCGTCGAGGACCTCATTAAAAGCAAACACAGCGCGATTCATGGGTTCCCAAGGATCGGCCTCAGAGGGTTGAGTGCCGGCCGGAATACTAGCGCAAGCGAATAACAGCGTCGACATGAGCGCCAATAAAGCACGCCGTAAACCTATTTTCACTTACTTGCGCCTGTGTTGCTGCCTTTATCTTGTCCGCTATCGGCAGCTTTGTTGTATAAAAATTGACTAATCAAACTTTCCAGCACGATGGCTGATTGGGTCTGACCAATCTTACTGCCTTGCGCCAACATCTGGTCAGCGCCGCCGGCTTCAAGACCAATATATTGCTCTCCCAACAAACCCGAAGTCAAAATCTTCGCCGAGGAATCTTGCGGGAATTTATAATTTGTATCGAGGGTTAAAAGTACAGTGGCTTGATAGGTGCTGTCATCAAAAGAAATACTGCCCACTCGGCCTACGACTACCCCCGCACTTTTCACTGGCGCACGTGGTTTTAGTCCGCCAATATTGTCAAAGCGTGCCGTTACTGTGTAAGTGGGTTGGAATGAAATGGCATTCATATTACCCACTTTCAGCGCTAAAAATAAAGCAGCCAATAGACCAATAGCGACAAATAATCCAACCCAAATATCAATTGCTCTTTTTCTCATAAGAATCTCAGTTTATTCCCTCAATATTTCAATTCGAAAACATCAAGGCAGTTAGTAAAAAATCAAGCGCCAAGACCGTCAAGGAAGATAGCACTACTGTACGGGTAGTGGCGCGCGAAACGCCTTCTGGCGTTGGCTTAGACTCGTATCCTTGATACAAGGCAATAAAGGTGACGGCCACGCCAAAGACGATGCTTTTAATAAAGCCATTACCAATATCGCTAAATAAATCGACTCCACCTTGCATCTGCGCCCAAAATGCCCCGGTATCAACACCAATTAAGGGTACCCCAACTAAATAGCCGCCAAAAATACCGACAGCCGTAAATATCGTCGCCAAAATGGGCATTGAAATCATGCCGGCCCATAAGCGTGGTGCCATCACGCGCCGCAACGGATCAACCGCCATCATTTCCATCGCTGTTAATTGTTCGCCTGCTTTCATTAAACCAATTTCAGCCGTCAAAGAAGTGCCAGCGCGCCCAGCAAAAAGCAGCGCCGTAATTACTGGGCCAAGCTCACGCGTCAAAGATAAAGCCACCAATAAGCCTAGTGCTTGCTCTGAGCCATACCGGTTTAAGGTGTAATAGCCTTGCAAGCCCAAGACAAAACCTACAAATAAACCGGAGACTGCAATGATGACAAATGAATTGTTACCCAAAAAAAGAATTTGATCTAAAACTAAACTGGGCCTACGCAATAGCGAGCCAGAACGCCACACAATCGCCAAAAACATGCGCGTGGCATAACCGAGGTCGGCAACATTACTACGAATAAAAAATCCCAGGTCGGCAAAAAAATCAAGGGTTTTATGGAGCGCTAAATTTGCCATTACACCCTCATCTCAAAATCCTCTTGCAAGCTCAGCCCTGGATAATGAAATGGCACTGGGCCATCGGGTGAGGCATCCAAAAATTGCCGCACAAAGGGATCAAGCGAATGCCTTAACTCTGCTGGTGTTCCTTCTGCGCCAATTTTGCCATTGGCAATGAAATACACATAGTCAGCAATAGCAAACGTTTCTTCGACATCATGCGTTACTAAAAGGCTGGTGGAACCAAGTGCATCATTTAAATTACGGATTAAGCGCGCTGTAATCCCCAATGAAATTGGGTCTAGTCCGGCAAATGGTTCGTCATACATAATTAGCGGTGGATCTAGTGCGATCGCACGCGCTAAGGCAACCCGCCTTGCCATGCCGCCCGAAATTTGCGCCGGCATTAAATCGCGCGCTCCGCGCAAGCCCACTGCATTTAATTTCATCAGCACCAAAGTCTGCAGTAATGCTTCATTTAAGTCAGTATGTTCGCGCAAAGGAAATGCGACATTTTCAAAAACACTGAGATCAGTAAACAGTGCGCCGAATTGAAAAAGCATGCCCATCCGTCGGCGGGCCTGCATTAATTGTGCCGTACTTAACTTGCCGATGTCTTGACCTTCAAACATTACTTGGCCACGCTGCGCGGTATATTGACCGCCAATTAAACGTAAGATAGTCGTCTTACCGCAACCTGAGCCGCCCATTACCGCAACGACTTGGCCGCGCTTAAATTCCATATTCAAGCCAGATAAAATTTGCCGCTCACCTAAATTGTAGGAAAAGTCAACGCCTTGAATTGAGACGACCACTTCTCCTGCAAAGCTTGGGGCTAAGGGCTGAGAGAGTGAGGGAGATAAACCTTTAGGCATGCTGGCATTATCGAGGCAAAACGGACGAGCCCATCAAAAACGCATCGACAGCACGCGCACATTGGCGTCCTTCACGTATTGCCCAGACCACTAAAGATTGTCCACGGCGCATATCACCAGCAGCAAACACCTGTGGAATGTTCGTATGGTAGGCCTTTTGCCCGTCTACCGTAGCTTTAGCGTTACCGCGCGCATCTTGCTCAACCCCAAATGCTGCAAGAATTTGCTGGGCTGGCGAAACAAAGCCCATTGCTAAGAGAACTAAATCGGCTTTAATTTCAAACTCGGAGTTGGGCATTTCGGCCATCTTGCCGTCTTGCCACTCTAAGCGCACGCCAATTAATTTTTCTACTTTGCCGTTTTTACCTTCAAAGCGTTTCGTTGCTACTGACCAATCACGTTCACAGCCTTCTTCATGGGAAGATGAAGTACGTAATTTGGTCGGCCAATAAGGCCATACTAAGGGGGTATTTTCGCGCTCAGGTGGTTGGGGCAAAAGCTCGAATTGCGTTACGTTTTTAGCCCCGTGCCGATTCGATGTGCCAACACAATCCGATCCCGTATCGCCGCCACCAATCACCACAATATGCTTATCCGTGGCGCGAATTTCATTCTTAATATCGCCAGCAACTTCTTTGTTTTGCGGAATTAAAAATTCGAGTGCATAGTGAATGCCGCTCAAATCTCTGCCTGGAACCGGCAAATCGCGCGGTTGCTCAGCGCCCCCCGAAATGATGACCGCATCAAATGTTGCAAGTAATTCTGCCGGATCAATAGTTTTGGTTGAGTAATTTTTAATTTTTTCGTGAAGGGCTTCTTTGCCAACAAAAACACTCGTCTTAAATACAACGCCCTCAGCTTGCATTTGTTCAACACGCCGATCAATGAGCCATTTTTCCATTTTAAAATCAGGAATACCGTAGCGCAATAAGCCGCCTACCCGATCATTTTTTTCATATACGGTAACCTCATGGCCAACCCGGGCTAGTTGTTGTGCTGCCGCCATCCCCGCCGGGCCAGAACCAACGATCGCAATGCGCTTACCGGTTTTGTGTTTAGCAGGCTGCGGTTTAACCCAACCGTTTTCCCAGGCTTTATCAATAATGGCGTGTTCGATAGACTTAATGCCAACCGGCGCGCGATTGATTGTGAGGGTGCAAGCAGCCTCGCAAGGCGCCGGACAAATTCGTCCCGTAAACTCAGGAAAATTATTGGTTGAGTGCAAGACATCAAGCGCATTTTGCCAATCCCCACGAAAAACTAAATCATTAAAATCAGGGATGATGTTGTTCACTGGGCAGCCGTTATTACAAAAAGGAATGCCACAATCCATACACCGCGCACCTTGCACTTGTGCCTCAGCATCTTCTAAAGCCAACACAAACTCTTTGTAATGATGAACCCGTTGCGTTGGTGCCTCGTAGGTCTCATTGACCCGCTCGAATTCCATAAATCCAGTAACCTTACCCATAAGCTCTATATTCTTTCTATTTACGCTGTACTTAAGCAGTAATTAATTTGTCTTGATTTTCCGACTTTAGCCATAACTCACCTAAGGCACGCTTATATTCGGTTGGCAACACTTTGATGAAACGGCTACGCGATTGCTCCCAGTCAGCCAAAATTGCTTTAGCGCGCTCAGAACCCGTATGGCGGAAATGCTGCTCAACCAAACTTTTTAAAATCACTTCATCGCTTAATCGCTCACCACCATCTTTAACGTCGATTGGGGCATGCCACTGCGACTTCGGCATTTGCGCAAGTTGCTCCGCACTCGTTAAGACTTTTTCTAAGGTGACCATGCTGAGATTGCAACGCTTCTCAAATAAACCGTCTTCATCAAAGACATAAGCTATTCCACCACTCATACCGGCGGCAAAGTTGCGTCCGGTTTGACCAAGTACTACAACCGTACCACCAGTCATGTACTCACAGCCGTGATCACCTGTGCCTTCAACTACGGCCGTGGCTCCTGAATTACGCACCGCAAAGCGCTCGCCAGCTACGCCATTGAAAAATGCTTCACCACTAATAGCGCCGTATAAAACGGTATTACCCACGATAATATTTTTTGCCGTATCGCCACGGAATTCATGTGGGGCCCGCACAATCACGCATCCACCCGATAGGCCTTTGCCAACATAGTCATTACCATCGCCAACCAAATCTAGCGTGATGCCGTGCGCCAAAAAGGCGCCGAAACTTTGACCCGCTGTACCGTTCAACTGAATATGGATCGTATCGGTAGGCAAACCTACATGTCCATACCGTTGCGCTACTTCTCCAGATAGCATCGCGCCTACAGTTCGATTAACGTTGCGTACCGGTACGATAAAAGAGACTTTTTCGCCACGCTCCAGTGCGGGTTCGCTTTTTTCAATCAGAATATGATCAAGCGCGCTACCAAGATTGTGCTCTTGCTTTAATATTTGATAACGAGGCACATCAGCAGGCACACGCGGTGCAGCAAATATTTTGCTGAAATCTAAACCACGGGTTTTCCAATTTTCTACTCCCTTACGGGTATCGAGCAAATCCACTCGCCCAATCAGGTCATCAAATTTTCGAATACCAAGCTGCGCCATCAATTCACGTGCTTCTTCCGCAACATAAAAGAAGAAATTCACCACATGCTCAGGCTTTCCTGCAAAACGTTTACGCAATTCAGGGTCTTGCGTGGCAACGCCAACGGGACAGGTATTCAAATGACACTTGCGCATCATGATGCAGCCCTCAACAACTAAGGGTGCTGTAGCAAAGCCAAATTCATCCGCGCCCAACAATGCGCCAATCACGACATCCCGGCCTGTTTTCATTTGGCCGTCGGCCTGTACACGAATACGGCTACGTAAACGATTTAATACTAAGGTTTGCTGGGTTTCGGCCAAACCTAATTCCCACGGTGAGCCGGCATGTTTAATGGAAGATAAAGGCGATGCCCCTGTACCGCCATCATGACCAGCAATGACTACATGATCGGCTTTCGCTTTAGCAACGCCCGCAGCAATGGTGCCAACGCCCACTTCAGAAACTAATTTTACGGATACATCTGCGGCAGCATTGACATTTTTTAAATCGTGTATGAGCTGAGCGAGATCTTCAATCGAATAAATATCATGGTGGGGTGGAGGTGAAATTAAGCCCACACCAGGCACGGAAAAGCGCAAGCTACCAATGTAATCAGATACCTTGCTGCCTGGTAGCTGCCCACCTTCACCGGGTTTTGCGCCTTGGGCCATCTTAATTTGCATTTGATCTGCACTACGCAAATACTGGGCAGTGACACCAAAACGACCCGAGGCGACTTGTTTAATTTTAGAACGTAAGGAATCGCCATCTTGCAAAGGAATATTGGCCTCAACCACATCGCTGCCGAGAATACTGGCGAGGGTTTCGCCTTTTTTAATTGGAATACCTTTCAGCTCATTAACATAGCGATTAGGATCTTCGCCACCTTCCCCGGTATTGGATTTACCGCCAATGCGATTCATGGCAATCGCTAAGGTGGCATGTGCCTCAGTAGAAATCGAACCTAATGACATCGCACCGGTAGCAAAGCGTTTAACGATTTCTTTAGCTGGCTCAACTTCATCGAGTGGAATAGCTTTGGTCGGATCAACTTTGAATTCAAACAAGCCACGCAAAGTCATTTGCCGCTTACTTTGATCATTAATGATGTTGGCGTACTCTTTATAGGTTTGATAACCTTTTTCTGGACCAATGCGGGTAGCATGTTGTAGCTTGGCAATCGTATCGGGCGTCCACATGTGGTTTTCACCACGAATCCGATAAGCATATTCGCCACCTGCTTCTAGCATATTAGCCAAAACCGGGTCATCACTAAATGCAGCATGGTGCATCTGCAAAGCCTCTTCAGCAACCTCAAAAACGCCGATGCCCCCAACATTAGATGAGGTGCCCTTAAAGTATTGGTTAATCACCTCTTGATTTAAACCAATTGCCTCAAAAATTTGCGAGCCGGTGTATGACATGTAAGTGGAGATGCCCATTTTGGACATGACTTTTTGTAATCCTTTACCAACAGCCTTCACAAAATTCTTAATTGCCTTTTCGGCTGATAAGTCGCCGGGCAGGCCCCTAGCCATTTGCGCCAGAGTTTCCATGGCAAGATACGGGTGGATTGCTTCTGCGCCATATCCAGCCAATAAAGCAAAGTGATGCGTCTCGCGCGCACTGCCAGTTTCAACCACTAAGCCAACGCTAGTACGTAAGCCTTTTTCAACTAAATGCTGATGGATTGCTGACGTCGCTAAGAGTGCTGGGATTGCGACATGATGTTGGTCTACCTGACGATCGCTGACTATGAGAATGGTATAGCCTGAACGCACGGCATCAGCTGCCTCAGCACAAAGCGATGCCAGACGTGCTTCAATGCCAGCTTTACCCCAAGCTGCCGGATAGCAAATATCCAATTCGTAAGAACGAAACTTACCATTGGTGTAGTGCTCGATGTGGCGAATTTTGGTGATGTCAGCAAAATCCAGAATTGGCTGACTAACTTCTAAGCGCATTGGCGGATTAATATTATTGGTATCCAATAAGTTGGGCTTAGGTCCAATAAACGATACCAATGACATCACTAAATTTTCGCGAATTGGGTCAATGGGTGGATTCGTTACTTGCGCAAACAATTGCTTAAAGTAGTTATAAAGGGATTTATTTTTATTTGACAAAATAGCTAATGGGCTATCGTTGCCCATCGAACCAATAGCCTCTTCACCAGCGCTAGCCATTGGTGCCATTAAGTATTTCAGATCTTCTTGCGTATACCCAAAGGCCTGCTGGCGATCGAGTAATTTGGCTAAGGGTCGTATGACTTGTTTTTCATCGCGGTGATCGCTTGCGCTGACAGTTACTTCGTCTAATTTAATACGAACTGCATCAATCCAACTCTTATATGGTTTTGCTTTAGCAACTGCATCTTTTAATTCAATGTCATCAATAATGCGGCCTTGCTCCATATCAATCATGAACATTTTGCCCGGCTGTAAACGCCATTTATGAACGATCTTGCTTTCGGGAATAGCCAACACCCCGGCTTCGGATGCCATGATGACCAAATCATCATCAGTCACGTAATATCGTGCAGGGCGTAAACCATTGCGATCAAGGGTTGCGCCAATTTGACGTCCATCGGTAAACGCCATCGCAGCTGGACCATCCCAGGGCTCCATCATGGAGGCATGGTACTCATAGAAAGCCCGCCGATTTTCGTCCATCATATTGTGTTGTTCCCAGGCCTCGGGAATCATCATCATCATGGCTTGTGCCATTGGATAGCCAGCCATGACCAGCAATTCAAGGCAGTTATCAAAACAGGCTGTATCGGATTGGCCTGGATAAATTAGTGGCCATAATTTTTGTAAATCATCGCCCAATACTGGTGAGCTAATTGCGCCAGTGCGCGCATTAACCCAATTCACGTTTCCTTTGACCGTATTAATTTCCCCGTTGTGCGCAATCATGCGGTAAGGGTGAGCTAATTCCCAGGCAGGGAAGGTATTGGTTGAAAACCGTTGATGAACTAATGCTAAAGCTGAAATCGTTCGTTCATCTGTTAAGTCTTGATAATAGGCGCCAACCTGGTTTGCTAAAAGCAGGCCCTTATAAACAATGGTACGTGCCGACATCGATGTTACAAAATATTCTTTGCCATGTTTTAAATGTAAATCTTGAATTGCATGGCTAGCAGTTTTACGGATGACGTAAAGTTTCCGCTCAAGAGCATCGGTCGTCATAATATCGCGCCCACGCCCAATAAAAATTTGCCGAATGACCGGCTCGGTTTTTCTCACAGTTGGCGACATGGGTAATTGAACATCGACCGGTACATCGCGCCAACCTAATACAGTTTGTCCTTCGACCCGCACAGTGCGCTCTAGCTCCTGCTCACATGCCAAGCGAGACGCATGTTCTTTGGGTAAAAAAATCATGCCTACGCCATACTCACCAAATGGTGGCAGGGTGACACCCTGTAAAGCCATTTCATCACGATAGAGTTGATCGGGAATTTGAATCAAAATACCTGCGCCATCGCCCATCAGGGGATCAGCACCAACTGCACCACGATGGTCAAGGTTCTCGAGAATTTTTAATCCCTGGGTAACGATTTCGTGGGATTTTTTTCCTTTAATGTGCGCCACAAATCCTACACCACAGGCATCATGTTCATTTTGTGGGTCATAAAGACCTTGTTTAATTGGGCGTAATTCAGTTGTCATCATCGTCGGTCTCGCGGTGGCGCTTATAAAAATTTGGAGTACTGCTGCTGGGAGGATCTAATATAGGGGAATACCCCGCTAGATGCAATCAAAATTAAATGACTCTGTCCCAATTAAAGATGAGGCAAGTATCTTATTTTTAGCTTATTGGGGACAGACTCGTTAAATTCCCTGTTTTGGGCGGCCACGGGGACGTATTTCGATCGCTCCCAAGGTATTCTTAAAGAGTTGCGTGGCCGTAGTCGGTGAGATCCAAGGCTTTGATTTTAAAAGGTATTCTGTAATTTCAAGGTCTTCCCGATGGGGCGCTCCCTCCTGGACAAAGTGTTGCCAGGCCAATTGACGCTCAAAGGGGGTATTTCCCAAGGCCCAAAAGCTCGGATGGTCTACCAACCATGGTTCAACTTTTTCTCCAGTATGGCTCAGATAACTGGTCCAACTAGAAGCAGCTGGACTCGATTCGAAGCCAGCGCGTACCGGGTTTAATTCTAAATACCGTTGGCAACGTAAAAAATGGTCAGTATCAATCAGTGATGAGCGGTAACGACCCTCCCAGATGGTCCCCGAGTGACTTTGCTGTTGATTGCAATATTGCGCATACCTGCGCCCCAAGGACTGCATCGTTTTGGCTAGGGAATTTTCCTGCTGGGGAGTTAAAAGGCAGTGAATATGGTTTGGCATCAAAGCAAAAGCATGTACTGCTGTACCGAATTCTTTAGCTGCATCGCGCAACCAATCTAAGTAAATACGGCGATCTGCTGGATTAAAAAAAAGCGCTTGGCGATTATTGCCGCGCGCCATCACATGCATGGCTTGACCAGGAATCACAATACGCGCTTGACGGGCCATGACTCAAGTCGTCAACTAATTTAGTTGGCGAATGCCACCCTGCGGAGCAAATTCGGGAATAAACCAATCGCCATCAAATTGCGTTACTCCTTCTGGCGCCACGCGGGTCTCTTCTGGCGACCCTCTTAGTGCCGTTGTCATATATGAAATCCAAATTGGCAAGGCTAGCCCACCGCCCGTCTCTCGATCGCCCAAGCTTGCGGGCTTATCAAATCCAATCCACGCGATCGCCACGACCTTTGGGTTATAACCCGCAAACCAGGCATCATGTGAATCATTGGTCGTACCAGTTTTGCCGGCAATATCAGTACGTCCTAATTTTGCCCGTGCACTTGCAGCAGTGCCTGATTTGGTTACTTCTTGCAACATACTATCAATCACAAATGCCGTTCTAGCGTCCAACACCCGCGTGCCACTTTCATGCACTCGAACGGGTTGCGCCTCAAATAAAACTACGCCTTTGTTATCGATCATTTTTTCAATTAAAAACGGATCAACTCGATAACCCCCGTTAGCAAAAACACTATACGCTGCCGCCATTTGCAAAGGTGTAACAGAACCTGCGCCCAAAGCTAAAGTTAAATAAGGCGGGTGTTTTTCTGGCTCGAAACCAAAACGCTGAATATATTCTTGTGCATAAGAAGGTCCAATTGTGCGCAATAAACGCACCGAAACAACGTTTTTAGATTTAGCCAAAGCGGTACGCAAACGCATCAAGCCTTCATATTTACCGTCATAATTTTTAGGCTCCCAAGCTTGACTGCCCGTTTCCAAAATACCAATGGAAATCGGCGCATCATTAACGACGGTGCTTGGTGAAAATCCTTTTTCAAGCGCTGCAGCATAAATAAATGGCTTAAACGACGAGCCTGGTTGACGCATTGCCTGCGTAACATGATTAAATTGGGTGCGATGAAAATCAAATCCGCCTACCAAGGATAAGATTGCGCCATTTTCCGGATTCATTGATACGAATGCCGCCTCAACTTGTGGAAGTTGCGCTAACTTCCAAATACCGTCTTCAAATAACAATCGTACTATCGCCCCCGGTCGCAAACGCTTCTTGGGCTGTGAACTATCCGTGAGTGTGGCTAGGGCTAGTTTCATACCCTCGCCTTTAATCACAATCACGTCACCCGTAGCAATCATCACCTCAAGCTCTTTAGGTTTAACTGCCAATACTACTCCCGACTGAAGCTCATCTAAGGGGGGATGCTCAAGCAAGGCATCATCAATTGCCCGTTGTCGCTTTACATTATCTGCTGGTAGCTCAATAAAACCCTCGGGGCCGCGATAAGCATGACGTAAGTCATACTCAAAAATTCCCCGACGTACTGCGCGATAAGCTGCATCTTGATCCGCTTTTAAAAGCGTGGTGTAAACCTCTAAACCCTGCGAATAAATGGCTTCACCATATTGTGCAAATAAAATTTGTCTAACCATTTCGGTAGCGAAATCGGCGCGGGTTCTAAACTCATTCCCTAAGCCCCGTACCCGCAACTCTTCCTTCATTGCTTTGTCATACTCCGCAGGCGTGATATAGGATAAATCACGCATCCGCTGCAAAATATATTCTTGACGGGCCTTCGCGCGACGAAAATTGCTTACTGGGTTATAGGCTGATGGCGCTTTTGGTAAACCGGCTAACATCGCTGCCTCAGCAATGCTAATTTCATGAATATCTTTACCAAAATAAATTTGTGCAGCGCTTGCAAAACCGTAAGCTCGCTGCCCCAAAAAAATTTGATTCATATAAATTTCAAGAATTTTATCTTTACTAAGTTCAGCCTCAATTTTCCAAGCCAATAAAACTTCATAAATTTTTCGGCTAAATGTTTTTTCATTACCCAAGAAAAAATTCCGCGCCACCTGCATCGTAATAGTTGACGCACCTTGCGCTAAACGTCCGCGCAAATTGGCTAGTCCAGCACGTAAGACGCCAAAATAATCAACGCCGCCATGCGAATAAAAACGATCGTCCTCAATAGATAAGACCGCATTTTTCATTTGTTGTGGCATTTGATTGAGTGGCACTAATTTACGCCGTTCTTCGCCAAACTCCCCAATCAAGACTTTATCTGCGGTATAAATTCGCAAGGGCACTTTGGGGTTGTAATCGGTCAAAGCTGAAATACTGGGTAAATTGGGCTTAGCAATAATAAAAGCGTAAGCCAGCAACAAGCTTAGTAAAACTGCTAAGACCAACCCTAAAATTAATAAAGCCTTCACGAGTGGGCTTCGAATCGCCGTCCAAAATGAATGTCCTCCGGAGTTCATGCGCGGAGGAACAGCCCTATTTGGCTGATTGCGAGAATTCTGCTTTAGAGGTGGCCTATCTTGAGGGGTTTGCGCCATAAGATTGAATTATAAGAGCCAGACCTAAATCGGCTTATTCCTACGCGGCTTTCAGCTTACGTTGCTAGATTCAAGGGGGGAATTAGAAAAAAATAGGGGGTGCCAATACGTAAAATTACTTCCGAATCTTTTGACGCCATTTTAAGCGTGCTTGGCGATGATCCAGTCATACAAAACTCCGGACATCCGAGCGCAGAACCTGACCTAGCCGCACGCCAGCAAAATAAATCTGCCGCCCCAGCTGCACAAGCAGAAACTAATGACAGCATCAACCTTCACCCGCCACCACTGCGCCACGATTTCATCAAACTAGCGTCGTGGCTGCCGAGCTTAATGGACTTTATCTGTCTTGGTGCTCTAGCTTGGATAATCAGTGTACTCATTGCACTAGAGCAAAACATTTCTACTCAATTTGGCGCGCAGGAAGCGAAAATAAATCTACTGAGCCAAAGCCTAACAGAGCAAGAAGAAACTTTATTCAATTACCACATTGAGCTCAGCGAACAGATCAACACTATCCACACCGCACGACTTAGTGCAGCGACTCGCAGTACTAAATCTGCCAAAAATCCAATTCGCCCTGAAACACGCGAACTCAACCGTAAATTGAAGATGGAAGAAGCTGCTTTAAGTCGCTGGCAATACTTAGGCATGAGTACAACAGCCCAAGGGGTTACTGCTTTTTTTAATAATGGCGATAAAACAATTTCTTTAGTACTTCATGCTGCGGTACTGGGTACATGGGTCTTAACGGAGATTGGGGTCGAGCAGGCCAAGATGACAGCGGCAACGGGACAGGTCATTACGCTTAAATTGCGACCACACCCATGAGTCTCAACCGTCATTATTTGAGCTGCTACGCGCGGCTTTTTGGATTGCTATTTTTATTATGGGCCTCACACTTTGTGCGGGCTTATGCAGATCCATCTTTAAATAGAGTGCTAAGTGGCTCTCATCAAGTTACGCAAGCTACCCAAGCTAAAACCATTAGCCTCTATTTTGCCAATATTGAAGTGAGTGCATTGCTCAAAGAATTGGCGCGTCTTGGACAAACGAATTTTTTAATTAGTGAATCGATACAGGGGACAATTTCAGTTGATCTTCAGCAAATTCCCTGGAGTAGTGCTGTGCAATCAATCTTGGCTAGCAAGGGTTTGAGCATGTTAAGGCATGGCGATATTTTCTGGATTGGTCCCTACGCTGAAATTAATGCCTTTCAAAAACACCGTCGCGAAGATGCAGCTTTACCATTTGGCGGCGACCATCCCCAGAGCCCGCAACAAATATTAATTGAGGCCAGAATCGTTGAAGCCGATGACCGCTTTGCTCGTGATCTTGGTGCTAAGCTGAGTTTTCTAGGTGAAGGAGCAGGCTCCTATTTGCAGCCTAAAATTAACTCGGGGTTTGATTTGGCAGGCGCCGGCTTAAACGGCTTTAGCCCTGTTAGCGCTGCCGCTACTCTCTTATCAAAAAATGCTAGCGGTCTTTTGCAAGCTGAACTTTCTGCCTTAGAGGCTCAAGGCCAAGGTAAGGTCATTTCAAATCCCCGCATCATGACCTCTGATCAAGTCAAAGCAACCATTGAGCAAGGCACTGAATTACCTTATCAAGTTACATCTCAAAGCGGCAGCAAATTGCAATTTCGCAAAGCAAACCTGCGTCTTGAAGTAATCCCTAAAATTCATCCCGACGGCATGATTTCGATGTTGGTAGGCATTACTAAAGACACTATCGGTATGAAAACTGAACAAGGCTATGCCATTGATACAAAAACGCTGAGCTCGGAAGTAACCGTTGAAAATGGCGGTACAGTCATTATTGGCGGAATTTATCAAACCATTGAGCGGGAAGATATCGTCAAAGTCCCGCTTCTTGGAGATATCCCCATTCTGGGCCATTTATTTAGGCATAGCGCCAAACTTCTGGATAAAAAAGAGTTGCTGGTTTTCCTCACCCCTACGGTCTTGAGCAAACCCTAATAAAATCAAGGTGTGAACACCTTACCAAACAATTCGAGTAATATTTTCTTAATTGGCCTCATGGGGGCTGGCAAGTCTACTGTGGGGAAATTATTAGCCCGCAAACTAGGGCGCCGTTTTATTGATAGCGACCAGGCGATTGAGGAGCGCTGCGGCGTCAAAATTCCCCTTATTTTCGAAATGGAAGGGGAGTCTGGGTTTCGTAAACGTGAAGCCCAAATGATTGCTGAGCTTACCCAA
The DNA here is from genome assembly GCA_903837335.1 of uncultured beta proteobacterium. Taxonomy (GTDB): domain Bacteria; phylum Pseudomonadota; class Gammaproteobacteria; order Burkholderiales; family Burkholderiaceae; genus Polynucleobacter. The sequence goes on from CAILUH010000055.1 coordinate 29,688, forward strand.
GAACAGGACATTATTTTGGCTACCGGCGGGGGCTCGATTCTTGCCGTTGAAAATCGGCAGGTCTTAAGCTCACGCGGGGTCGTCATCTATTTGCACGCTAACCCCAATGAACTGTGGCATCGCACTAGAGGTGGTGAAGGGCGCCCCCTCTTACAAAAAGGTGACCCACGCCAAATTTTGACGACGCTGTATGCCGAGCGCGACCCGCTTTATCGAAGTATTGCTACACATATTATTGAAACTGGCAGGCCTAGCGTTAATCAATTAGTTCATACTTTGTTGATGCAACTAGAATTAGCTCCATGAATACACTCACAGTCGAGCTGGGTAAGCGCAGTTATCCTATTGATATTGGCAGCGATTTAATCCACCAAGCTGCTCTCTTTCATCCCCACCTAACCGGTGAGGTAGTTTTTATTGTCACCAATTCAACCGTAGCGCCACTCTATGCAGACGCGCTCAAAAAAACCCTTGAGCAACTAAAAAAACAAGTTCGTCTGATCGTTTTACCCGATGGCGAGTCTTACAAAGATTGGGCTCATTTACAAACTATTTTTGATGCGTTGCTACAAGGTGGAGCCGATCGCGATAGTGCCATCATTGCTCTTGGCGGTGGGGTTATTGGCGACATGGCCGGTTTTGCTGCAGCAAGCTTCATGCGTGGCATTCGCTTTATTCAAGTACCAACAACGTTATTGGCTCAAGTTGATTCCTCGGTGGGTGGAAAAACGGGTATTAATCATCCGCTTGGTAAAAATATGATCGGCGCTTTTCATCAGCCCGTTGCCGTTATTGCCGATTTAAGTACCCTACAAACATTACCTCCGCGCGAACTTTCAGCGGGCCTAGCAGAAGTGATTAAACATGGCGCGATGGCAGATATTCAGTTTCTTGCCTGGATTGAAAAAAATACGGCCGCCTTATTAGCCTGTGATCCCACTGCACTAACGCATGCAATACTGCGCTCTTGCGAAATTAAAGCCGCCATCGTTGCTGCTGATGAACGCGAAAGTAACATTCGTGCTACCTTAAATTTTGGTCATACGTTTGGTCATGCAATTGAGGCTGGTCTTGGATTTGGTACATGGTTACATGGTGAAGCAGTTGGTTGTGGAATGGTGATGGCCGCCGATCTCTCGATGCGCCTAGGAAAAATTCAAGCGCCCGAGGTGCAACGACTAAAGCGGCTGATTCATGCCATGGGTCTGCCTACTGAAGCGCCAAAGCTTGGACTTGAGCGCTACTTAGAATTAATGCAGTTAGATAAGAAAACTGCAGGCGGTCAAATTCGCTATGTGGTGCTAGACCCATTGGGCGCAGCCATTATTGAGGCTGCTCCTGAGGCGCTAGTTAAAGAAACTTTATTGGCGACTGGCGCCGCTTAGTTTTAATGCAGTCCTAAAGCAACGGGTTGGCCAGCCTGCGCGCTAACAAATTGCGTTAAGTCGCTTAATAATTCTCTACCTGTTTTATAGTCGACCCAAAGTGGTGATGCATACGTACCAGCCCAACGATAATGAAAACCGCCGGCCTTGGCTGCCACCCAAATTTCGTGCAAGGGAGGCTGGCTATTAATCACAATAACGCTGCGGTCACGAAAACGAATATTAATCACATTGCCACCTTGGCGCTCGACATCTAAATCAAGATCTAAATGATCATCGGCAGCCTCAAGAGCAATCTCGAGCGAGTGTAAGAGCTGGCTGGCGAGCTGATGAAATTGTTTATCGTCAATGGGTTCGGCGGCTACGGTATTTTCTGGATGCTGCATGCTATATTCAATCATTCGTTTTAGAGACATTCATGATAGCGATTCTTATTCGAACCTTTAGTTTTGGCATCATAATATCCCTCATAGGATGCGGGGTAAGAGGTGCCCTATATTTACCAAGCGTGCCAAATATACCGCCTGTTCCTGCCCAAGCTGAGCCAAAGGGCAAGCTGTACCCTCCGCCTAACCCAAATAGTGATACAGATAATATGGTGGCCTCACCGGAGGAAAACAAATGAGTAAACCTAATCATCTCGATCCTTTGCCAGCCTCACAAAACTTGGCGGGGTTTTCTGAACGCGATGGTCACTGGTTTATCGAAGAACTCTCCTTAACTCAATTAGCAGAGCAATTTGGTACACCACTTTATGTTTATAGCAAAAATGCCTTAGTCACTGCATTTACTGCTTATGAGCAGGCCTGCTTGAATGTAGACGGCAAAAGGCGGGCGCGAATTTTCTTTGCAGTGAAAGCGAATAGTAATCTTGCCGTGATGAATTGTTTTAAAGAGCTTGGCGCCGGTTTTGATTTGGTGAGCGGCGGCGAACTAGAGCGAGCGCTTTTAATTGGTGCGGATCCGGCCAGCTTAGTTTTTGCAGGCGTTGGTAAATCTGCTGCTGAAATTCGGCTGGCCCTTAGGGTTGGAGTGAAGTGCTTAAATGTCGAATCGATTGCTGAGCTCGAACAAATTAATCACATCGCGGCAGAATTATCTTGTCGCGCGCCAATTTCGCTGCGGGTTAATCCCGATGTCGATGCACAAACCCATCCCTATATTTCTACCGGCCTTAAAGATAATAAGTTTGGTATTGCTTATCATGAAATTCTAAAAACCTATCGTGAGGCTGCGTTACTTTCGCATCTTGATGTAGTAGGAATTGATTGTCATATTGGCTCACAAATTACCTCTACTGCGCCTTATCTAGATGCGCTGGATAAAGTGCTTGATTTAGTGACGCAACTTAAAAAAGGGGGTATTGGGTTGCGCCATCTGGATTTAGGCGGTGGACTTGGTATTGATTATGGCAATGAAAGCCCGCCAGCTACTACCGAGTTTACTAACGCACTGTTAGACCGAATTGCTGAACGTGGCTTTGCTAACCTAGAAATTCTTCTCGAACCTGGGCGTTCACTGGTCGGTAATGCCGGCGCCTTACTCACGCGGGTTGAATACATCAAACTAGGTGCGAGTAAAAACTTTTGTATTGTCGATGCGGCGATGAATGATTTACTGCGGCCCGCACTTTATAGCGCTTATCACGCCATTGTGGCGCTTCAAAAAAATGGGGTGGAAGCACAAATATATGATGTCGTAGGCCCAGTTTGTGAATCGGGTGACTGGCTTGGAAAAGATCGTTCTTTGGCAATTGAAGCAAATGATTACTTAGCCATTTTATCGACCGGGGCCTATGGCTTCACCATGGCCTCAAATTACAATACTCGTCCTAGGCCGGCTGAAGTGATGGTGGACGGCAACCAGGCCTACATCATCCGGGAACGTGAAACCATCACCGAGTTATTGTCGAAAGAACGCCTCTTGCCGCAAAAAAAGTAGTCTATCGCTACCTTAGTGGAGTCCGGCCATGTAATCGGTAACGGCCTTCATTTCAAGATCCGATAGTTTGACTGCGATCATATTCATTTGCACATTTTTGCGGGTACCATCGCGGAAATACCCCAGTTGTGCCGCGTTATATTCGGCCCATTGGCCGCCTAAGCGGGGATATTGCGCAGGAATACCAGCCCCATTTGGGCTATGACAAGCCGAACAAGCTGGAATGCCTTTTGCAGCAATGCCGCCACGATAAATTAATTGTCCTAGCTCGAGGGTTGCTTTATCTTGTGCCTCGCCTTGGGGAGGCGCCTGTTTTACTAAATAGGCTGCCAAATTGAGCATATCTTGCTCGGTCAAAGTGGCTGCCATGCCCATCATGATGGGATTAGCCCGACTGCCATCTTTATAACTTTTTAATTGCTTGGTTAAATACGTTCCATGTTGTGCCGCTAATTTAGGCCAAGTTGCGACTGCGCTCATGCCTTTAGGGCCATGGCAGGTGATGCAAGCCACCACGCCACGGCTGGCATCACCACTGTTATAGAGGGCTTCACCTGCCGTAGCATCGCCCTTGCTAGGCTTTGCTGCGATGGCAGTAGGAGCTGCTGCTGGCGCTGCTGCCACGGCCGCCGCAGGCACCGCTTTAGCGGGTTCATTAGCGCTGGCTGCCGAGCCGCTAGCAGATAATAAGAAAATACTGCATAGGCTTAAAAAGAGCTCTTTTAAGCGGGGTAATTTGGAGATTTGGGAGCAATGAAGCATTATGTTTACCTTGGCAAAAATTCCTTAGAAGATTTAGCTGGTTATTGCCGGCCAAATCCCTCAGATCTTAATAATTTATGTGATTTTACAATAGCTTCCAGACATGTCTAAACTCTTTCAATCCCGCTTTTTTACCACGGTAAACGATTTACATTGTCTGCCCCAGGGCCCCTTGCGGGAAGTGGCCTTTGCTGGGCGCTCAAATGCCGGAAAATCGAGTGCTATTAATGTTTTATGCAATCAAAAGCGCTTGGCTTTTGCAAGTAAAACGCCTGGCCGTACGCAACATATTAATTATTTTGGCGTGTTTGCAAAAGACGATTTGCTAGCTTATATTGTCGATTTGCCCGGCTACGGCTATGCCGCCGTCAATCATGAAACCCGCTATCACTGGAATAGTTTAGTCAGCGACTATTTGCAAGAACGTCCCGAACTCGTTGGCATGATTTTAATCATTGATTCACGCCGCGGCATGACTGACTTAGATGAACAAATGATTCAATGGTTTTTACCCACTGGTAAACCGATTCATTTACTTCTCAGTAAATGCGATAAGCTCAACAACAGCGAATGTCGCCACACTTTAGAGGCCGTAGAGAAAAGATTAGCGGAGCTAGCTGGGCCCGCAGTCAATTTAACTAACCCACATCCGCAAATCACTGCGCAACTCTTTTCTAGCACTAAACGAATTGGGCTAATAGAAGCAGATAAAATTATTATCAATTGGTTGTTTGACGCTACTACTGAAGTTGATGTAACTTCTCAAACTGAGGAAAACTAAATGAACCCGCTCCATTTTCCTGCTCATCGCCCACGTCGTATGCGCCGTGATGATTGGTCCAGAAGATTAATGCAAGAAAACCGCTTAACGATAGATGACTTAATTTATCCCGTTTTTTTATTAGAAGGTAATAAGCAATCACAGCCTATTGCCTCAATGCCTGGGATTAATCGACTCTCGCTCGATTTATTATTTCAGGTTGCCGAAGAATGTGTTGAGCTTGGTATTCCTGTGATGGCACTTTTCCCCGTGATTGATTCGGCCTTAAAAACACCGGATGGGAAAGAAGCTTTAAATCCTAATGGTTTAATTCCGCGCGCAGTCGAAGCCCTTAAAACACGCTTTCCTAATTTAGGCATCATGACCGATGTCGCCCTTGACCCCTATACCAGTCATGGTCAAGACGGCATCTTAGATGAGCAAAATCGTCTTTTAAATGATGCTACTACTGCCATTTTGGTGCAACAAGCAATTACGCAAGCACAAGCAGGGGTTGATATTGTTGCCCCATCAGACATGATGGATGGGCGCATTGGCGCAATTCGTAGCGAACTTGAAAAATTAAATTTGATTCACACCCGCATCATGGCCTATTCGGCTAAATATGCTTCCGCTTTTTATGGTCCATTTCGCGATGCCGTTGGTTCAGCAAAAAATTTAGGTAAGGCTGATAAAAAAACGTACCAGATGAATCCGGCTAATAGTGACGAAGCGCTATCTGAAACAGCGCTCGATATTAGTGAGGGCGCTGATATGGTGATGGTAAAACCAGGCATGCCCTATCTCGATATCGTGCGCCAAGTTAAAGAGGCCTTTTCTTATCCAACTTATGTATATCAAGTGAGCGGGGAATACGCCATGCTGAAAGCTGCTGCACAAAATGGTTGGCTTGATCATGATGCCGTCATGATGGAAAGCTTAATTGCCTTTAAGCGAGCTGGAGCAGACGGTATCTTAACGTACTTTGCTTTAGAAGCCGCCCGGCAATTAAAAAATACCTAAACTATTTAAAAAGTTCTTCTAAGCTAAATTACTGCAGCTGTTTTAGATAATCTAAAAAATGCTGCGCTGACATAAACCCAATTACCCGCCGGGTTTTTTGCTCACGCCCTGCGGCATCAAAAAATAAAATCGCTGGCGGCCCAAATAAATTAAATTGCTTAAGCAGGGCTTGGCTTTCTGGCGTATTTTTGGTCACATCAGCCTGTACTAAATTAAACTTGCCTAAGGCCTGAATCACTGCAGGATTAGACAAGGTAAGGTGTTCCATTTCTTTGCAACTAATGCACCAGTCGGCATAAAAATCGAGTAATACTGGGCGCTGATCTAACTGGGCTTTTGCGAGTACTTGCTTTAATTCAGCAGGAGATTGAATGACTGTGAAACTTAAATTAGGCGCAATGATTCGCTGCGTACCCGACGCAGACTGAGTTAATGATTTACTCGCCAAAAGGGCATTAGGCCCGGAGAAAAAAGCGGGCCAAACGATCCAAATGGCCAGACCAACCAATAAAACACCTAAGGTGCGTTGAAGCCATACCATCCATCTGCCAGTTGCTGGTATCAAGATGCGGACTTCTAGGGCAATAAATAAAAGCGGTAGGCCCATGCCAAGCGCCATAATAAATAGTAAGCCACCGCCCAGCGCCACCGACCCAGTTTGCGCAATAAAAGCCAAAACGCCCGCTAAAGGTGCGGTAATACAGGGGCTAGCAATTAAGGTGGAAAGCCCGCCCAAGATGAAGGCGCCAACGACACTACCGCCTTTTTGGCGTCCTGCAAGCTGGTCGATAGACTGATGCCAAGCCTGCGGTAAACGTAGGTGATAAAAACCAAATAGGCTGCCCGCTAAAGCCAATAGCACTAGGCCAAAAGCTAACAAAACAAATGGATTTTGTAACGCCGCCTGAGCGCCACTTCCTAATGCTGCCATTAGCATACCTGCCACTGAATACAAGCTTGCCATCCCCAATATATAGGCGCTGGCTAGAACTGCAGCACGTCTTTTTTTGATGGCCTGATTGGTACCCGAATTAAAAATAACGCTCGATAAAATAGGTAGCATTGGCAATACGCAAGGCGTAAAAGCCAAAGCAATACCTAAAACAAAAAAAGCTAAAAATAAATAAGGAATTGTGGCTTGCTCTAAAAATTGGCTAACTGCATTGATGTCATCACGCTGGCCCAATAAGCCAATTAAATTGAGTTTTTCGGGGGGTAATGGCGCCGCTGCAACTTCATCAGGCATAGGCTCTGCTTTAACTCCGGGTGCAGCTAAATTAAAGTTAAACGTCAGCGGAGGATAACAAATTCCATCCTCAGCGCAGCCTTGTAATTCAATTTGCAGACGCAATCCCTTAGTGCTATTGCCAAACTCAACAACTGGCTTTCCAGAGCTACTCATTGCTTGGTTTAAATTCATTTGAACCTGAAATGGAGCTTTATAGATAATCAGATTTTTATTAAACGTAGGATCAAATTTATTGATGCCAGTAGGTAATGTCGGCCGAAATTGATAAGTAGGTTGGCCATTTTCAAGTACGTGAAATTGCAATGACTGCTGATAAATGTAATAACCCTTAACCGGCTTGTAATCAATTTCAACCTGCCTGCCATTTTCTAACCAAGTAGCTTGCACTGGAAACGCTTTTTCAGGCGGTAAAAAATCTGGCGCCGCGAAAGCGCTAGAAAAAAATAAGCTAAAGGTTAGTAATGCGGTATGTAAGGTCTTGTTTAGTTGCATCGGTTTAATTATGTCCTAATTAAATAAAAAAACCAGACCGAAGTCTGGCTTTGCACTGTACCTGAACTAAACCCTTAAGCCGGACTCTCGTCAATTGCAACCTCTTCAACAATAGGGCGATCAACTAATTCTACTAATGCCATTGGCGCATTATCGCCTTGGCGAAAGCCAAATTTTAAAATACGTAAATAACCGCCTGGGCGCGTTGCATAGCGTGGGCCTAACTCAGTAAATAGTTTAGCCACAATTTCGCGATCACGCGTGCGGTTGTAGGCCAAACGACGATTGGCTAGGCTATCTTTTTTACCTAAGGTAATTAAAGGCTCCACAACCATCCGCAATTCTTTTGCTTTTGGCAAAGTGGTTTTAATCACTTCATGCTCCAAAAGCGAATTAGACATATTGCGCAACATCGCTAAACGATGGGATGAAGTGCGATTAAGTTTGCGTAAACCGTTTCCGTGACGCATGATGCTTCCTTTCTAATTATTTCTCGAGGCTGGCGGGCGGCCAACTCTCGAGTTTCATGCCAAGGCTTAAGCCACGAGCCGCTAACACGTCTTTAATTTCATTTAATGATTTACGGCCTAAATTAGGCGTCTTCAACAACTCATTTTCTGTGCGCTGAATTAAGTCACCAATGTAATAAATGTTTTCCGCTTTTAAGCAGTTGGCGGAACGAACAGTAAGCTCAAGGTCGTCAACTGGGCGCATCAACATCGGATCAACCATCGAGGAACGGCTTGGCGCTAACTCACCAGAAATTTCGCTACTCTCAAGGGCAGCAAACACAACTAATTGATCGACCAAAATACTGGCGGCCTGACGAATAGTCTCTTCCGGCGTCATCACACCATTAGTTTCGATAGTCATCACCAAGCGATCTAAGTCGGTACGCTGTTCTACCCGCGCTGATTCCACGGCATAACTAACCCGGGTTACCGGACTAAATGAGGCATCCAAGACAATACGGCCGATGAGTTTTGTTGTTTCATCATGATATTGACGCATATTGCCAGGAATATAACCACGTCCTTTTTCTACTTTAATCTGCATATCTAATTTGCCACCAGCGGCTAAATGTGCAATGACATGATCGGGGTTAATAATTTCTACATCATGGGGCAAATCGATATCTTTAGCAGTGACCACACCAGGGCCATCTTTGCGTAAGTTAATCGTAACTTCATCGCGTGACTGTAATTTAAACACGACGCCTTTTAGATTAAGCAAGAGATTAACTACATCTTCCTGCACGCCGTCGAGCGTGGAATACTCATGAACTACACCAGAAATAGCGACCTCAGTTGGCGCAAAGCCAA